>JAVZLA010000025.1:0-21330 GCA_038883995.1 Thermoprotei archaeon
CGCGCAGTCTCAGACGGAGACCTTGACCAAAGAATGGGGACACCGTAGTCTATCGCCAGGCTTATCATGGCTCCTCTAACAGCCTCCGGGTTCAGGGACGAAGTGTAGAGGGTTTCACCCTCCACGACCATAACAGGCTTCCTGTAGGTTCTGCGCATGTTAAGAGCCTGTTCGAAGAGCCTTCCATCCAGAATTGAAGACGCGAAATCCTGTGTGGATTTGCGTTCAACACACACCTGGTCCGAGAGCACGTAGTCAGCCACTCCAAGCTGCTCGAGCTTAACACGGACTCCCAGATTCGACAGGTGTTCCAGAACAGTGGAAGACGATTCTCTGGTGTCCGCGATGATTTCGGATTGCTCAGCGCTATCGGAATCAGAGGCATCTGAGAGCGTAGCACTATGTGCTTTGGCTTCTCCACCTGTGGCTTGCTCTACCCTGGACTCTTTTAGGGGTTCGAGCGCGGGGAGCGCGGGCCGCTGAACCGGTGAAAACGACTTTATCTCAGCCTGCATGGCGTCTCTTTTTCTTTTGGCAATCCAGTAGTACGCCTCGTCTCTGGTCCCCTTAGTTACGAGGTGGACGACTGTCCCGTCGGTTTTGCGTCCCGTCCTACCCGTTCGCTGAACGAGCCTCACAGAGCTTGGGACACTATCATACATGACGACCAGATTACATTCATCAATGTCCAAGCCTTCTTCCGCCACCTGGGTTGCCACGAGGACGTTATGTGAACCGTGCCTGAACTCGTCGAGCAGCGCCTCCTGCTCCTTCTGTGAAAGACCCTTATCAGAGCCCTTGGTGGCCTGTCCTACGAATCGAACTGGCCTGATTCCGGGCACGCGTTCAAGTGTTTTGGCTATAAGGCTGGATGTGTCCCTGTAGTTCGTGAACACTATGGCTTTGCCTTTTGAAGAGGAGAAATAGTCGGAGAGGATTTCACACAGCTTCGCCAGCTTAGGGTGCTCCACTCCCTTCCTCTGCAGGTTGTCCAGGTGCGCCTTGGATATGACCCAGTATGGGTCTGTGGTAAGCGCCCTCAGAGACTTCGTGGACTTGCGACGTGACTGCTCGTCAATTCTTAACATGTAGAGTAGGGCGGCGCTTACGCCCTGTGTTTCAAAGAGGTTGAGGGCGTGTTCCACGCGCACGGCGTTGCTCGCCTGCATCACTGTTTCAGAAAGCGTCTCATCCCATCCATTCTGCGCGGCCTTCTGTGCCACGGTTTTCTGAACGTCGATAAGAACCCTTAGAGGAACGGTTTTCGGAGAGAAGCGTCCTATGAGTTTCTTCTCGTAGAGTGGCTGCACAAATTTCTGGAGAAGAAGACGTAGAAAGTTCAGTGCCGAAGAAAACTCGGAAGGAGGCTCCACCATGACCAGTTTGTGCTCGATTTTACCGACGTATCCTCTTACATCCCTGTCTTCCTGCGTTCGTGACAGGACGGCTGCGTTTCCAAGAACATCCGATAGATGCGGGATTGTTGCTCCGGCCGTCGTTGGACTCGCCGTAAGACCAAGCATGAGGCCTCCCGGATTCTGCGCCAGATATTTTCTGGCTATAAACGTGTAAGGGTAGTTTCCAACAGCCCTGTGAACTTCGTCGAACACCACGACGGAAACGGAGGCAAGGCCGTATCTGTTGGTCACCAAGTCGTTCCTGACAACCTGGGGCGTCGCAACAAGCAGCTTGCATTTTCCCCAAAGCGCGGAACGCTGGGCGGGAGGCTCCGCTCCTGTCAGCGCGCCCAGCTGCCAGCGGTCAAGCAGTAGCGCTTTAGCGAAGAATTCGGCGTGCTGCTTTACCAGCGGCTTGGTGGGGGCAAGCACAAGTGCCTGGGACTCCATGTTTTCCTCCAGTTTACGGGCGATTACCAGCGCCGCCACAGTGGTTTTCCCTAGCCCCGTTGGCAAGACGACTATAGAGCTGCGTTTGAATGCGTCAAGGTACAGCTGGATCTGATAGTCTCTGATCTGGATGAAATCTGTGTTCACCAGTGAAGGCAGTTTGTTCTCAGCGTGCAACTTTGCTTACCTTGGTTGACATCGTTTGAAAGACCTGCTCAGATACCTCTGAAGCAGGCTTTGTGGCATCGAGCACCGTGAACCCGAATTCCTTTGCAAGAGAAAGGTAGGTTTCCCGGACCCTTTTCAGAAACTCGACGCCCTCAAGTTTGTCTCTTTTGCTCTTCCTCTGAACGCTGACCTCCGCCGGGAGGTCGAGGAGAAACACATGATCGGGCTTGGGCGCGAACGAGTTGATGCCTTCAACGAAGCTGCGTGGAGCTCCGGACGAAGTCTGGTAGGCTACTGACGAAAAGTAGTAGCGGTCGAACACAACCACATCGTAGTCGCCGAAGTTTAGTTCTGAGAGATGGTTCGCCCTGTCGGCGGCAAACAAGAGCGCAACCGTGAACGGGTCTGTAATATCGGGCTTGTTGAGAACATGCTTTCGAATGAATTCACCCACGAGCCCATGGGTGGGTTCCGATGTAAGGCTCACCTTTAGACCCGTGTTCTCCAATCGCTCGGCTAAGGCTTTCGCCTGAGTGGATTTGCCCGAGCAATCTATGCCCTCAAACACAACCAGCATAATCGTTCATGTCCTGGTGCATCAAAAGATAAGCTGTTCTGTTATTTTTCAGAGCAAGGGTAGACGGCGGCGGCCTGACAGACTTTCACGAGCGACTGCGCGACTTGGACTATAGAGGAACGGGCCTCATGCTTTAAATCTGGGATGTTGGTAAACACCTCGTGAAAAATAGCGAAAGCAGTGGGCGCTACGCGCTTAACTATTACAGTGAAATAATGGATCCTGTTCACGGATACATTCCTTTTACTGAGCTTGAGAAAAATCTGATAGATACTCCTGTACTTCAAAGGATGCACAGGCTCAGACAGCTTGGCACAGCCTTCTTAACATATCCTTCCGCAGTGCACTCCCGTTTCTCACATGTTACCGGAGCCATGCATCTGGCAGGAGCCGCGGCTGAAAGCCTTGCCCACAAAGGGTTCCTGGATTTCGACGACGTGCAGGCCCTAAGGGCGTCTGCTTTACTACATGACGTGGGCCATGGGCCGTATTCGCATAGCTCTGAGGAAACGCTGAGGGAAATCACGGGGCTGACTCATGAAGACATGGGTGAAAGACTGATTTTGGAAACAGAGCTCGCGGACGTTTTCTCTTCGGCTGGCTACGACAAGAAACTGATGTCTCGTCTTGCAGTGGGGAAAGCCGAGTATAAGGGGCTCAGGTATCCAGCTCAGATCGTCGCCGGCCCGGTTGACGTCGACAAAATGGACTTCCTGAACCGTGACTCACATTTCACCGGTGTTCCATACGGCAGGGTTGACCACAGGCGGCTGATCGATGCCATGTTCGTGCACGGCGGGAACCTTGAGCTCAACAGAAACGCGATATCAGCTCTTGAACAGTTCATAATCGCCCGCTACGAGATGTTCAAGGCTGTCTACTATCACCGAACCGTGAGGGCCACGGAGATAATGTTCACGAGCGTTTTCAAAGCCTTCTCGGATGAGCTGGGCGTCCACCAGTCTATGTCGCCTGAAGAATACCTGGCTCTTGACGACGGGCAGGTGTGGTCCAGGCTTTCGGATATGTGTTCGGGTGAACAGAAACAGGGGGAGAAACGTGAGGCTGCTGAACTCTTCAAAATGCTGAGGGCTAGGAGGCTACTGAAGGCCTGCTATGAGGCGACTTCCCATGAGACAGATCCGCAGGGCAGACTTCTTACGAACAGAAAGGTCTTGGACGCGCTTGTCGCATCAATAGCCGAAGCCGCCAAAGTCCCCGAAACCAAGGTGTTCGTCGATAGCCCCACGTTGCCAGCCATACCTTTCAGCCCCGCCGGTGGCAGCGACAACGAGATTGTGATATACGATGAGAGAAGCGGTTTCGAGGAAAAACTTAGCAAAATGTCTCCTCTGGCTGCCGCGCTCAGCCGCTATATGGCGGTCGTAAGAGTGTACACGTACCCTGAGTACAGGGAAGCTGTTTCGGATGCAGCCGCCAAAGTGTTCAAACGGGAGATCATTTCGGAGAAAGTGTCCTATTAAAACCACGTGAAAGAACTATAGGTGGAGAAGGCTTCCAAACCTCTTTGGGAGAGAATGTATGAGAAGTCGGTGGGCTGGTTCGCATATGATCCGACGCATATCCAGAGAACCATGCTCAGGGTGATTTGCGCAAGCTTCGCCAGAGGGGTTCTCTCAGTCATCGAAGCCGCGAACGGATGCGGGAAAACCACATGCATTGCGGCCGCGTCTACGGCTGCAGTTAGCGAATCAGGTCAAAAGGTGGCAGTGTTCTGCTCAACGTACACTCAGATATCGCGCGTTCTGTCAGAGGTCTACAAGTGTGTGCAACTTGGACCGGGGAATCTTGCGGTGGCTGTTCTGGGAGGCCGTAGCGGGCTTTGTGTTTCACAGAACGATGTTTCTCCACGTGAGGTGTGCGCAGTCAGGAGGCTGAGGTGCAGATGCCCTTACGAAAAGCCGGATGACGAGACTGGTCCTAGGGCTAGAGACGTGTCGGAGCTTTTGGACTGGTACAGAGTGAGGGGGATGTGTGCGTTTGAAGGTGAGTGGCTGAGGGCGTCTGAGGCAGGCCTCATCGTCGCTCCGCAGGCCTACCTGTTAAACGAGCACGCTTGGAACAAGATTGGTCGACTGGTCGACGGTCATTTGATCATAGTTGATGAGTGCCACAATCTGGTTAACCGAGGTCTCTCTGTTTTCTCGTTTAGCCTCAGGTTCCACACCGAGTCGGCTAAACGTGTAGCCGCAACCATTTCAAAGAAGAAAGCGTGGCCCAGAGCCAGGGTCAGGGAGGCTTTTCCGGAGCCGGAGGCTGTTCTGGGAGACATCGAAGCCGAAATTGACCGGGCTCTTGAACACAGTCCCTCAGCTTTTACCCACAGCCTTGTAAAGGAGCTGGAAAACATAAGAGCCATTTTGGAAGGAGAATACGAGAGGTTGCTCGTTCACGGAGAAGTTTGCGAGGGAGTCAAAGGCAGCTCGCCCAGCGAAGTTTCGGAGAGGCTTTCAGTGTTCAGGGGGGGAGCGATGCTTTCGGCTACGCCTGGAGATCTATCGTCCTACATGAAAATCGCAGGCAGTTTCCCACTTTACGTTGAAAGATGCGAAAGCCCGTACTCTCAGGGAGCACTCAAGGTGTTTGTGCTAACGGATTTTACAACAAGGTACGCCGAAAGGAAAAAGAACGATGCGTTAGAGGTGGCGTCGAGGCTCCGCGGTTTCCTAGATGCAAAACGAAATCTGAAAGTGGCGGCCTACATGCCCTCTTATGAATACATGGAAGCTGTGTGTAAGGCGTTCTCAAGCCTTGTCGGGGTAGAGTCAGACAGGTCTCAAAAACCCTGGGTCAGGGCGCATGTGGGCCAGGTTATGTTCCTGTTCGACGTTCAGGGCAGCTCTGGAAGCGAAGGGTATGAGCCACCTGAGGGATTGGATGTGGCTCTCGTAGTGGGGCTGGCCAGGCGGCACCCCGCTGAAACAGGGCCGGAAGAAAGGACTCCAGATGGCGACGACGACGTTTCATGGGCCGTTCAGAAGGCGGTGCAGGCCGTGGGAAGAGTTGTAAGAGGTCCACAGGACGTTGGGGTGGGTATACTGATGGACAGACGCTTTTCTGATCCGGCTGTGATCAGGCTGATGCCGAAGTGGTTTCGTATGTGTCTGGCAGGCAGAATGAACTATAGGCAGCTTCTGACTCACCTGGGCTCAGAAGGTTCAGTGCTTTGGCCGCCAAACCAGTAGACCCGCTCTACCAGCTGACTGAAACGATGACGCTTCAACGGGGCATGACCTACGCGGTTTACGGAGACCAGGCTTCAGGTAAAACAGCGTTCTGCGCGTTGGCCGGGCTTCATGCTGCCGCCTCAGGTGTTAAAACGCTCTATGTTTCCACTCAGCCGCAGAGCACAACGGCCCTTATTTCGAGGCTCTGTGAGGCGCTGAATGAGCCACGGACAATCCTGGAAAATATTTCGGTCATGGATGAAAGGGTTCAGCCAAACGTGTCAGCGGTGCTTGTAGCCGCACAGGGAACATATGGGACCATAATATACGACTCCGTCACCGTCCAGTACAGGCAGTTTATCGCGGAGAACCCCGATCTCGCTCTTTCCAGAAACAAGCTTTTGCTGAGAACGCTCGCAGAACTTCACTCGATTCGTAACAGGTTTGGCTGCACTCTGATCTATACGTCGACGTATGGGTCGCAGCCGCTCGGTAAGCCAACCGCGATCACGGCGTTAAACTATTTTTCAGATGTGCTGATAATGTTGAAACGGGTTGGGGCAAACACATATCACGCGGAAGTCAGAATACCCTACTCTGGCAGCGCGTTCAGATACTCTTATAGTATGGACGCCTTTGGCTTCAAAAAGATGTCCTGTGAACGGGCTGGCTGAAGCCGTCGGAGAAACGCTGTTCTATCTGCTTCCAGCCCTGGTTGCCAACGCGTCCCCGGTTCTGGTTGGAAGCGGCCATCCTGTAGACATGGGTCGGACGCTTGGTGGCAAGAGGATATTCGGTGATGGAAAAACATTTGAAGGGTTTTTGCTCGGATTTGCTGCAGGCTTGTTTGTGGCCGCTTTTGAGGCGACGTTCTGGGTTCCGAGAACCCTCCTGTTCGTTGGGGCCGAGCTCTCAGCGGGCGCTCTTCTCGGCGACCTTGCCGGAGCCTTCGTCAAACGTAGGCTGCAATTGGCCAGGGGGGCGCCGGCGCCCCTGCTCGACCAGCTTGACTTCCTGCTGGGCGCATACCTGCTGGCGGGAGCGATAAACAGCCTGCACTACGGGGAGCTCAGAGTGTTCGCAAACGCGCTGCCCGCGCAGACTCAGTTCACTATAGTGTTGACTTCACTTTACCTGATACCGTTGCTGCATTTGGCTACGAACGCAGGAGCGTTTAAGCTTCGGCTGAAGCCGAATCCATGGTGAAACGCTGCTCAACACACTTTTATAGTCCGCCTCAGAAAATGTTGCTGGGATGTCTCTTACTCAGGAAGCCGATTGGCCCCAGCTGAACGATCTGGTTGTGGCCGTGGTCGACGAAATAGTGGATCACGGAGTGTATGTCAGGCTGGAATCACACCAGAACAAGAAGGGGTACTTGCCGATTTCCGAAATCAGCCAGGGCTGGGTCACAGACATACGTAGGTTTGTGAACCCTGGTCAAAGGGTTGTGTTACGCGTCATACGCGTGAATCCCAGCAAAGGGCACGTGGATCTTTCTCTTAAAAGAGTGGCTCAGTCTGAGCGCACGTCGATACTCAAAGCTTGGAAGAGGAGGAAGCGCCTACTCAAAACTCTTGAAGGATTCTTCGAGTCTGAGAAGGCTTTCAGAGATTACCGTTCAACGGTCCTGGAGAAGGTGCTTTCCGTTCAGGACCCGTTGAGTGTTCTTGAAAAGGCGGCTTCAGATGGTCCGGCGGTTCTGATCAATCTTGGTCTGGATGAGAAATTAGCCGGAGCGCTCGCGGAGTACGCTAAGAAGATAGTTAAGCTCAAAGAGTATTCGGGAAGCGTGAAGTTTACGCTTTTCACAACAAGCGAAGGCGGCGCGGACAAGATTCGCGATGTGCTGATGAATGTGAAAAAGTTTCTTGACACGAAAGCGGTGAAGCCGAAGGTGTACGTTGTCGCCGCCCCCAAGTATGCGGCGGAGTTCGTATGCGACAAACCCAAACTGATCAACAGTCTTACGAAGGAGCTGGCCATCGAGCTCCAGAAGGCCGCGAAACAGAATGAGCTTGAAGTTTCCATAGAGGACTAACTTTGAAGGCTCTTATGCGTAAGTGTGTCGCCTGCCGGCTTTACACGCTCGGAGAAAGATGTCCGAGGTGCAGGGGCATCTTAGTGCCCGCGCACCCGGCGAAGTTTTCACCCGACGACAGGTACGCGGAATACAGGAGACCTGAAGCATATTCGGAAGGTCACTGAGGCTCAACCGTATCCACGGGGCCGTTTTCCCCTATTCGGAACAGCGCCTCAAGAGGCTCCGAGTCCTGAGACTTGACCAGCACGGCTCTTCGGATTCCTCCTCCACCTATGCTCAGCTCGACGCGGAACTGTGCAATGTAAGCGGAGCAGGGCCATGCGTCTGACTCCGTGGTGTTTCTCCATCTCACCCCGCTGAACACGCACACAAAGCAACGCCGGAATTTCGCTATGGACCCTAACGAACGTAAAGTTTGGGAAAGAACGTGTAACAGTCGTTCCCTGGGAGGATACGACTGCCGCACGAGCCCGCTGAGCGTGTCGACCGCTATAAGGCAGCCATTTCTTAGCCTCGCATAATCGTCCAAAACGTGCAGCAAGGCTTCCGGTTGTCGGGCTGGGTTCGAGATGCACAGAGTTTCTTCAACAACCCTGTCTCCGAGCCCTTGGGGAGCCATCTGTCTAAGTCTGGAGGGAGAAAAGGTTCCTTCAGAGTCCACTATCAGGGCTCCGAAGCCCGAGAGCACAGCGCTGGAACAAAGTTTGAGAGCTATCTGTGTTTTACCAGTTGACGGCTCCCCGTAAAATTCTGTGATGAACCCCTGCTTAATTCCGCCTCCGAGGAGGCTGTCCAAGGAATTGCAACCCGTCGGCAGCCTGGGAGGAGAGGCTGGCAGAGTTCTCGCCGACTGGAACCAAACTTTCCCCTGTTCGCGATGTGCCTGTCTCATGTGCTTCGAATCGACCCTGTCGGCCGCTCCCCTGAAACCTGTGCGACCGCCCTAAAAAGGCTTAAGTTAACGGATGGCCAAGTTTTTGCGGCAATGAGCGCCACAAAGAAGATCGCAGGCTTCTACGACAAGGTTGCCCAGTTGCTGGCACCTGTTCTGGGGTACGTAGTGGTCATTGCGCTCATAGCGATAATGGCTGGCACTATATTTGTGGCCGTGGTGGCTCCTCCAGTCGAAGTAACGTCCTCGAGTGGCGGAGTTATAGTTGTCGCCAGAGGGGACCCGAGCTACGAGCTCGGAGCTGAAGCATACATTGTTGCCCTGATAACGTTCTTCTCAACGCTTGGAACGCTGCTTCTTTTCAGGGCAAGCGGCATAGTTGGTGAACAACGCTACGCCAACGCTCTTGCGGCGGCCGGAGTGGTGCTGATAATAGCCGCTATTATATCCATCACATTCTTCGCTGGATACAAGCTGTGAGAGGTTCAGGGGAAAAGCGCTTCTTTGATCCGGAAGCCTTGGCTGCTCCGGTTGCTGGTTCAGTGTTCCGCCACTATTTCGCCGCTGATCTCTGCGGCCCCGCCCGTGGGTGAAGCCAGCTCGGTTCCACACACCCTGCAAGTGACCTTTCGAGCGCTGTGGGAGTAGACTGTCTGCTGGTTACCGCAGCCAGTGCATTTAACTTCAAGGAATTTTGACTTCGGAGATGCAATCAGTTCTCTTGACATTACAGGTCGACTCCCTATACCACTTCGGCCTTTTTGAGTCTTATACCTCTACGCACCAAAGTGTAACCGCATTTGGTGCATTTGAGCTTCAGTGAGGTCTTCTTCGTGACTTTGGCAAGTCTTCTTTGAATTGGTTTCTTTGAGCCGCCGTAGCCTCTGTTTTCCTGAGCGTGCCTGAGCTCACCCCAGGCCAGCGTTCTTCTTTTACCGGCCTTGTACACTGATACGCTGTGCTGTGTGTGAGTCTTACATTTGGGGCAGAATGTGGTTATTGATTTCGGTATCTTCAACTCTGATCCACCTTTGAAAGAACCTCGATGAGGCTGTATCTTGACATTATGAGAGCGTCCTCTTCGGGTATATAAGCCATATCCCTCTTTTTGAATGGCCCGAGAAGAGTCATGGTAGAGTCCACAAAGGCGTCAACGGGGGAGTTGAAGGAGACAAGCAGCCTGCGCGGGCGAACTATATTCCTGTCGCGCCGCAGTGACTGCGCGAAACTCCTGAACCCGCCTTCAAGTTCCCTGTACTTTGTCAGGAGCAACTTTTCATCTTTCGTTGCGTTCGAGTCAGCCGCCCCCTCAAAGAGCTTGTTCATTCTGACGCAAAACAACGTAAACAGGTTCTCTACTACGTGGTCCACAAACTCTTCGGCGAAAGCTGAGGACTTGTCGACGGAGCTGAGCTCATCCACTGTTTCAGAATAGAAGTTCGGGTTAAGCTGGATTAAGCCGGGTGAATCACGTTCGGCCTGAATGAGTCTGACGACTTCTTCAGCCAGTTCATATAATTTCATCGGCGAATAGTCCTCCTCTTCTTACTACAACGTAGTATGCCAGACCCGTATTTACTTCTACCGCTGACCCGGCCTGTTCGGGTGCCAGCTC
This sequence comes from Thermoprotei archaeon, assembly GCA_038883995.1. Classification (GTDB taxonomy): domain Archaea; phylum Thermoproteota; class Thermoprotei_A; order Marsarchaeales; family Marsarchaeaceae; genus JAMDBQ01. The sequence continues at coordinate 10,332 of JAVZLA010000025.1, forward strand.
TTCTCCGTTAACCGATACCTTGAAGGGTAGTTTCCCGACTTTAATTCTTCTCGTGGTTTTCAGTTTCATAGAGGCCTGTTCAACAGGGTTAAAGCGCTCTATTTCCGACCTCTGTAATGGTGTGCACAGCAAACCCGAACCGCCGTGCACCGTTCCCGGTGCACGTAGCAGGCGGTTAACGTCCACCGTTACCCGTTCATCTATCGACACAGTGCACTCATCCACGGCTTTACGCATCAGCTGAGCGAAGACCCCGGTCTGGAACTGGGAGATAGAAAACTCTTCGGGAGAAGCGCATCTCTTGGCGGCTTCCGCTATGCGCTGCACAGTCGCCTTCGCAGGCAGATTCACCTGTGATTGGTCCATTGACTTCAACCAGTTGAATACTCTTCTGTTCCAGCCGTAGCCATGGGTGAAAGGATAAACTCTCCCCTTTTTCTTTTCGAAGGTCGCGTCAGCCGGCTTTGGCCCCAAAGCAACGTATTCAACGATCTGCCGCCTCATCCTCTGATCCATGTCAGCATAGGCTTTGGCGGTCACCCGCACATGGTAGCCTCTGCCACCGGAGAAGGCGAGCTGGTAGTCGCCTCTGCTGAGCCCGAAATCTCTTTCAAGAAAATCCTCCAGAAGCTTAAGGAACTCACGTTTTATGAGCTCATAGTTTTGATCCGATATCCATCCCGCTTTGACAAGCGGATCGTCTGTTCTGAGCACCTGTTCGGCGTCGAGGTCGAACGGGAGGTCCGCTGACTCCCATCCCTTGGCGTGCATTTCGTGAGTAGGGTTCGTGTATCTGGCTACGCTGAAGTAGGCGTCGCGAGGAGCGTTTCTGACAACGTAGGTCCAGAACTCCTGCGCAGAGCGGAATGACATATGCCTTCTGAAGCCGCCGTCGAAGGACGTGAACCCGAATTCTCTTCGTTCGATGCTGTCAGGAGCCTGAGGGAGAGTGGCCTGCGAATAGTATTCGCGTAGGCAGGCTTCAAGAGCTTTGAGCTGCTTTAACACCGACTCCGGCAGCAATGCCAGCCCTCCGCCAGTTTATCTTGTAAATCGTGACAGGGTGTCTTGCCTTAGGATGGCAGTACCCTTCAATAGGGCAGAGTCTGCTGAGCTTGACTGTGTCGCAGCTCGGCGTGGTATACTTGGTGTGCGACCCTATTTCACCAAATATGTGAGAAACCTGGTAGACGGTTTTCTGCGCGCTGAAGTTGGAAGTGGGAGAGAACAGTTTAACCACGTCCTCTTTTGTTGCGCCTATCTGGCGCATGAACGTGGCAGTAGTGAACCTTGCGAAATGAGGAACTGCAACCCCTTTGGCCATCTGTTCCAGGAACATCTTTATGCATGGAGGATATTTCGAGGAGTCCAGAGGATAGGAGGACTCTTCGGCATAGAGTTCCATGGACGGCATAGCACGTTTGATGAGCTCGGTAAGCCTGAGAACCCATGAAGGCTTGGACTGGGTCCTGCGGCTTAACTTCAGCTTTTCTTCAAGCATCGAGCTGAGTTTTACAAAAGTAAGATCTGCTCCTAGGGCTGCCGCATGCCTTCTTCCGAGCGCAAGCGTACCCGCGTCCAAAGGGAGTTCGGTAAGCGCGGTTTTGCTGACGTGCGTCAAACCGGTTAAACGTCGCAGATAGTCCTGGAAGGAAACTACTAGCGTGGAGCCTTTCAGGGAATGTGGGAGGCCGAGGTCAACGCGGAAAAACTCGGAAACAGTCTGTACCTGTCTTTCGGATTCGAGCAGAGCCTGTGTTCTTGAGCTCAGCCAGCTGAGGTAGTGGGCGCCCAGACGCATTCTGACGTGTTCCGGGAAATCGCAGTAAGTGAGAAAACCCATTGTCGCCAGATAGCAGATGACCTCGTTTTGAGGGAACAGGTAGTCTACGTTTGGTTTTCCGCCTACATTCTCAGGCTTCGAGCACAGTGACTCCACTATCCTGGACTCCAAGTTTTCGTCAAGTTCAAAATCAGCCAGCTCCCCACCGAGGTCGGCTACAATAGTGGAGCCCCAGTGCGTAAACGGGTATTTGGCCGCCAGGTTAAGGGTTTCATCCGTTGGCTGCGACGTACGACGCCACCCTACCACAGCGGAGGCGCTAACGCGTCTTTGCGCGGACTAATCTTCGTCGGCTCTGGGCGCAAGCAGATACACTAGCTGGGTGTCGTTCGGAATCCTGTAGTCCAGTTTCAGGGGTGCGTTGGTTGAAAAGCTGACGCCCACCGACACAGCCTCTTCAACAGACGTGATGTATTCAAGGTATTTGATGCCGTACGACGCCTTCGAATGCTTCGACGCGGACTTGTACTCGAAGTCCAGCAGGTAGCCGCTTTCCTTTGTGAGCTCCAGTTTCATGCTGCCTCTGCTGCTTTTTGAACGCACAACCAGAACTGACTGATCGGCTTCGAACACAGCGTAGTCGCTTACGGCCCCCACGTCTTTCACGGCTTCTCTAAGAGCGGCCGGAATAACAACCGCGTTCACTTCTACTGGAAGGTTGGGCATGGCGGGCGTGTTTTCGGATAGGTCTATCAGGTTAATCGAAAACTCGCGTCTGATCTGTCCCTTAAACTTCAGCGTCAGCTGGCTTTCCTTGGGGTCATAGGACAACTCGAGCTTATCGGTTTTTCCGGCCCTCTTTAACACATTGTTCATGTCGTCCAGCTTGATGCCGAGGTTGGCTTCTTCAACAACCGTGTACTTTTCGAAAGCGGTTTCCGGGATGTGGAGGTCCACCATTGCGAGGTGGGCGCTGTCCATGGCTCTGGCGTACACTCCGTTCTTTTTGAATGAAACCGTTATTTCGTCAACTATCTTCGACACGCTTGAGAAAATTCCGCCCCAGCTTTTCGCATCAGGGAACTCGACCTCAATCAATGTAAATCGCCTGCAAGGGTTTTCAACCGAACATATATACGCTTCGCAACAAACGGACCAAAGTCACTCATATTCTCTCCACGTGTGGGAACACTTGGTGCATCTGAAGAATCTCGTCGAAGCCTCGTCGCCAGACCTGGTCTGCTGCATCCACCAGTAGGCTTCCAAGTTACCGCACTTGGGGCACTGGGCTCTTGTCTTTGGCATGCCGGAGTCTTCGATTTCTCCAAAGTCGATTACACCCTTCGTGGCACCCGGCTTCCTGACCGGGACTGCGCCCGCGTTGTTCTTAGAAGCGGAAGCATCCACCTGCTCGGAGAAACCGCATTTCGCGCACACAAAAAGTCTGCTCGCTCCCTTTCTCTGCTCTCTGAGCATACTTCCGCATTTGGGGCAAAACCTCAATCTTCGGATTCACCCTGAAGCTCAGAAAGCACGTGCTCCAACAGGCGCGCGTACCCCGGATCGCTGGAAATGTCTTCCTCCAAGTCTTCAAGCTTCACCTTACCGCGAAGGTAAGCGTAGCCCACGAGGCCTTCGTACAGGTCCGCAAGTTTGTGTGTGTCGTGCCTTCCCACCCGGACAAGACCAAGTGACTTCACCGCCTGTGAAAGAACAGAGTTCCTGACCCTGATGCTGCGTGGTTCTCCCATGCTCACAGCATGCAGGGTCGCCGCTGTGTTGAGGAGCGCATCACCCAAAGCGGTATATCTTTTATCAAGAAACCTCGTCAAATCGGCAGAAACCACTCTACACCAGCTTCGAAACGCGCTCGAAATCCTGAGATAATGCTTCCGCCGCTTTGGTAAGAGCCTGTAGCGGTGTGATCTTCCCGTCTGTTTTAACCATGACCGCCACCTCTTTCGTTAGGGGATGCGGCACACGGTATCCAGCTCTGACAACGTGCGCCGTCGACTGCAGGCGGAAACTCAGCGCGTTGGCCAGAGTGTGATCCTCTTTTTTCAGTATGAACTCAGAGGTGTTTTCACCCAAACTTCTTTCTTCTATCTCCATACCTGTTCATTCTCCTGTTGCCATGGTACCTTTCAGTTCTTCTCTCAGGGCCTCTTTCCCTACGTGGAGCGTGTCTGAACGCAGTTACGGGGCGCTGTTCTGTTGTCGGCGTAAACTTCGAGCTAAGCTTGCGCGTGTCCGAGTGATGGTTCAGGGCGCACACCAGGCCGCCTGGGCCAAGCTGTAGTTCGCTCCCACATTCTCTGCAGCTCGCCTTTATCACGCCTAGGTCCGGAGACTTTGTGGAAACCACGTACGGTGGTTTTTCGCTGACAACCTTGCAGAGCACTACGTCGCCCGGAATGAAGCATTCCTCGGCCGTTTCAACCCGGCGTTCATCTATCATGGATACCGGTAGTAGGCCAAGAAAAGGGTTGGCGAACGGCTTGTCCGAAGAGCTCACGATATCAAGTGAAACCATCTTGGGTTTCACATCGGTGACGACGCCGTAAAGGATCTCGCCTTTTTCAGGGAGCATAAGGCCCTTTGAAAGCCTGGAGACGCTAACCGTGTGTTTTTCGTCATTCTTCTGAACAGACCCCACCACGAGAGACCGTAGAATACCGTTGTCTTCAACGACGTTTCCGTCAGGAACATACTCTTCGGCAACGCCGACGCTTTCACCTGGAACCACGATGGAACTCACTGTAACATGACCACTCCGCTTTCAACGTTCAGACCACTGCTGTACAGTCTGACCACTTCTCGTGCTTCGAAAAGAGGTATCGGACTTCTGTCGTAGTCGTCTGTGGCTAACCTGGTGCATGACGCGGTCACAGCCACTTCGTAACCCATCTCCTTCAAATGCATCAGAAGCTGGTCGGAAACAAGGTCTGTGAGAAATACACTCACATCTTCACACTGATTTTTGTCCCTTATGAGTTTTGCGACGCGTTCCGCTACTTCGGGCGTCCTCTGGCCTGGGATAGAGGAGTCCAGGACGGCCACCTTTCTGGCGCGCATAAGGCGTAGCGCCGCGAACCCCCTGAAACTATGGATGCGCTTTTTCTGCGCTTCCTGAATCCAGTTCACTTTTCCGGTATAGGGGTCTACGTGGAGAACCGGTTTGGAAACGCTCAAAGCAAGTCCAACGGAATGGAAGAATCCTCCGGAAACAACAAGGTGGGCGTCAGCTTCCTCATCCGCTCTTATGGCCGCGTAGTAGTCGCAGCCCACGACCTGGCCGGGGTAGGAGCCTCTCTTACCCGGCTGCTTTAGGATAACAGTCTTCCCATCCTCTTCGAGGCGGGCTTTGAGCTGTCCGAGCGCGTTCACGTGCTGGACCGACGCCTCCAAACCCACTTTTTCCACTGAACGCAGCTCTTCCAGAATCGTGGCGTACAGCGGTGAAATCTCTATCCTGCTGAAAGCGGGAACGTAGATTATAGGGTAATCCGTGTTAACGAAACCTGTGTGGCCGAAGTGGACCACCGCGTTTACTCCGGGAGGAAGCGAGGTGTAGACGTCGCAGGCGCCGAACCTGCCGCGGGAGTCGACTGCCACACGCGAACCCGTTGCTTTAGAAATGACTTTCGCGATTTCCGGCATATATTGGACTAGGCCCGGCGCCGACTGAAGCATCACCGATGAGAAACCGTTTGACCTTACCCATTCCAGAACGCGAGGGATCTCGAAGTCGTAGTCGCGTTCAAGCCTGCTCTGTGCCTGCGCCATCGTTTACTACGCTTTGTTTACCTGGCTGACCTATCAGTATCAGCGTGTCTAAGGGGAACTTGGCCTGAGCTATGCGTAGAGCCTTCTTCGCAGGTTCGAGACCAGATTGACCGACGCCTATAGAGAAAATTACGTCGCCTTTTCGTACTCGGGCGGCTAGGCTTGTGGGCTTTCCGAAAGAAAGCCTCATTCCCTGCTGCATTCGGTCGGCTCCTGCGAAAGCCATCATTTTGTTTTCCCTCAGGATTTGATGTGGATACTTGCGGATCTTAAAGTGGTAGCTTTCTTCACCAAGGGAAGAGAGGATCTTGTGGATCGCCATCCTGCTCGATTCAAGAGAGTTGTGCCTTATCTGACCCGTCTGTGTGACAACGAGGTCAAGCGTATAGGGGAACTCTGTTTTCGTGTTACCTAAGTCGAACTTCGTGATCTTGGAGTTGGGTGAGCTGGGTGCATATTCCTTTCTTGTGTAAGGTGGAGTGTCGATTCTCCTGTAGCATCTGCCGGGTCTAAGTGGCACATGTAATCACTATGGTAAACATGTCTTCGGCCGGATTTATAGGTATTTCTAAGAAGGTTCGTGGCCGCGGTCTTCGATCTAACGGCGCCAAACGCCTATGTCGCGCTCTATCCATCCTCCCGTATCCCATCGCGGAGGACTGGTCCCAGCCCGGCTTGAATCCCATTTGAGATGCGCTTCCGAGCCGATGGATGAAACGTCTTCGAAGCCCAGTTCCCCTCTTGTCGTCAGAAACCTTGGAAGAGTCATTACGGCGCGCCCCCCATTGGACAGGAAACGTGTGCAGGAGCGCAGTACTTCCACGTAAAGCGGCCTGAGCTCCTCCAGTAGCCTGCGAGCCGCCTGTGGTTCGAGCCGCGACCTGAGCGGGGGGCCGAAAGGTGGTTCAGAGACAACCGCGTCATACGACTCTTGGCCCAGAATCTGCTCGAGCCTGCGGGAGTCGCCTTGAAACACGTTGCAGCAGCGGGAGCCAAACTTACGGGAAGCCCACTCCAGATTTGATGACGCCATCCGCACCCTGGACGGGTCCAAGTCGACCCCTGTTGCGCACAGACCAGCGTGAACGGCCTCGACAAGGACTGTTCCGGTGCCGCAGAAGGGGTCCAGTATTCTACGCCCCCCCGCCACGTTTATCAGGGTTCTCGCCAGCGCTGGAGGCATACTTATCGAGGAGTCCTGGGCAGGCCTCAGAGTGTCTCTTTCCTTGAAGCCTTTAAGGTCCAGCCAGCTTAGCGTGCGCCATACGTACAGTGTGTCGTCGCAGGCTTCGAGTACGAACTCGAATGCGGATTCGGCCTGAGAGGCCAGGTTCCTCTGCGCTCTTGTTACACTGAGGCCTCCCCCGTGGCTTCCTGTCGACGTGGGCTTTATGAAGAGAGATTTCCTTCCGCTTCCCCTTATGGCTCGCACAATCAGGCTTTCAACGTGACTCTGAATGCTTGAGTCAACGTTTATGGGGTAGAGGCTCCAGCGGACAGCGCGGTCAGTGTACTCGAAAAGCGGCTTCGGATCCAGCAGAGGGTCACGGATCGTGGTTTCCGTAAAGAGCTCGCACATTCTTAGGAGCGAACCGAACCTGTAGCCGCGCTCAGGCGGCCTCCCGTTTTCGAGAACAAGGTGGGTTTCGGCTTCCCTGACGATGGTCCAGCCGTAGTCGGAAGCCAGCGACGTGGCCTCTGCCCTGGAAAGCGTGGGGTTGTCCCCGTACTGTAATAGTATCAGCATGCGTCATCTCCCAGCTTTTCTTCTCAATGTTACGCCGCATGTTTCACAGATCTTTTCACCGTTTCTGTAGACACGAGAGCATCTGGGACAGTACCAGATCCACTTCATCTTTCTGAACGACGGTTTGGTGAGTGTGGCCGGCGCATGGCGCAGTCCGAGCCACTCACATACGTTTGCCACAGCATAGTCGTCCGTGACAACCGTGGGCGAACACGACCGCTGTTCGAACGCGAGAGCCAGTAGACTGACGTCCGTCCCTGAAAGAAGAGCCAGGTCGCCTGAGCGGCCGGCAGCTTCCGACACTTTCTTCAAGGAATCTTCAGCTGGCTCCGAAACCTGCACTATGAGGCTGAGAGGGTTCGACTGCCAGTCGACTCCGAAGTTTCTCAGCTCGTCAACAACCTTTCGCGTAGTTAGGTTGACCGCTCTGGCAGGCGCGTAGCCCGCGGTAAGAGCGGCGGTGTCTAAGACCAGGACTGGAAGAGTGTTCCCCGTTTCCTTTTGATTTTCCTCCGGGCTTCCAGTAGCACTGGGCCGACCTGACACTGCAGCCAACTTGGCTGGTACGGAGATTTAGGGTTAGGCGGTTTCGGGTTAACCTGATTCCCATCGTGGGGCCGTGGCTTTCACGTGAGTCTTCTTTTGAAGAGCTTTTCAAGAATGTTGTTTTCTGTGCGATAGAGCCTCAGGGGTTGGGTGTGACGCTTTATTTCAACCGTCTCACCGGGGCGGAGCCTGCGCCACTGTATCCCATCACAGAATAGCAGCGCTTCTTCTCTTCCCGAGTTGGTTATGCTCACGCTTTTGGAGTTGTCGATGACCATGGGTCTGAGAGCCATGTTGATCGGCGCGACCGGGGTGAGGAGAACCGCTTGGCTTCCGGGGTCCACCACCGGTCCCCCTGCTGACAGGGAGTAGGCGGTTGAGCCCAGAGCGGTTGAAACAATGATCGCGTCCAGTCTGCCCTTATAGTTGAGTGTGTCCGGCACGTTGAGCTCTAAGGTCAGAAGTCTGGATGGCGCTGTAGGGGAAACCATTATTTCGTTTGTGCAGGGAGGGCTCGTCGCCGACGGGGGGCTCGGTGCGCCCTGACTGCGCTCTGCGCTCTCCGCTCCTTTCATCGCCCCTTGCAGCCGCTGTATCACGTAGAACCGTTCCCGGAAGCTCAGAACATTCTGCAGAGCCTGTTCGGCCTGCCCGGCGGAAACCTCCGCCAGAAAGCCGAGGCGCCCGTAGTTGACTCCGACCAGAAGGGGTGACGCCGAGGTGAACTTGGATGCGGTTCTCAGAATAGTGCCGTCCCCTCCGAACACGAACACCGTGTCACATGAGGTAAGCTGTTCGGAGCCAAGTGAAGAAAGCGGAATGCCTCTGACATGCGGAACCCCTTTCGATTCAAGTTTGGCGCAGAACTCTGCGGCCGCCGAAGAAGCCGCCTCATTAGTGTTGGACACCACGGCGATTGAGCGCATAGCCTCTCAGGGTCTACGCCCGATTTAAGCGTACGCGACCCATGCACACGCATGGAACAGTGTGGGTAAGCGACATCGATAAATCATCCCTTCTGATAGGTTTCTTCGATTCTGATGACTAAGCCGGTTGAGTTGGGCGACATCAAAGAAGGAGGGTACCTTATGATAGACGGGGAGCCGTGTCGAACCGTGAGCGTTGAAAAAAGCAAGCCGGGGAAGCACGGGAGCGCGAAGGCCCGGATCGTGGCCATAGGCGTGTTTGACGGCACCAAGCGTAGTATCGTAAGCCCCGTCGATGCAAGAGTGGACGTTCCTATAATCGAAAAAAGGATTGGGCAGGTTATCGCGGTGCTACCCGGTGACACCTACCAGATAATGGACCTAGAGACCTTCGAGACCTTCGATTCGAAAGTGGACGAAGAGCTTTCGGGACAGCTGGCCCAAGGCCAAGAGGTGGAGTACTGGGTGATCACCGGCCGTAGAAAAGTTATGAGGAAGAGATAGAAATATGAGGGCCCCCTGTGACCGCACTGGGCTTGCCTGAAAAATGAGGTGGATTATGAGAGGGGAGGGGGTCGGGCACGTCGGTTCTTGAAGGTTTGGGCTCCTCGCTCAGAGGGCTCCTGGACAAGATAACGCGTCAGACCGATGTTAACGAGCGGTTCATCGCGGAGATAGTTAACGAATTAGAAAAGGCTCTGATCAGATCCGACGTAAACCTCCAGATAGTTAGAAACGTGGGTGAGAAGGTCAGGTCGCGTCTCCTGGAAGAGGAAGCTCCGCCCGGCGTATCCAAGAAGGACTACGCTGTCAAGATCCTTTACGATGAGCTGGTCTCTCTGCTTGGAGGAGATAGGCCGCAGCTTTCCTGGCCACCCAAGGATAAGGCGTACACCGTGATGCTCGTGGGGCTCCAGGGGTCGGGGAAAACCACCACCGCCGCGAAGATAGCCTCCTTCTACCTTAAGAGAGGCTACAGGGTCGGACTTGTGGCAGCCGACACCCATAGGCCAGGAGCCAAAGAGCAGCTGGTCCAGCTCGGCTCCAAGATCGGCGCACCAGTCTACGCGAAAGGCGAGAAGGCGGAGAAACTGGCGGAGGAGGGTGTTCGCGAACTGGTTAAATCGGGCTGCAACCTAGTCATAGTGGACACGGCCGGGCGACACAAGGAGGAGCGCGCTTTACTCGACGAGATGGCCAGCCTCCAGAAGGTTCTGAAACCCGACGAGGTTTATCTTGTGCTGGATGCAACGATAGGCCAGCAGGCGAAGACGCAGGCTGAAGCTTTCTCGAGTGTGGCGAAGGTTGGCTCGATCGTAATCACCAAACTGGACGGGACCGCGAAGGGCGGAGGCGCAATTTCAGCCGCCGCTTCCACGGGCGGCAGAATAAGGTTCATAGGGGTGGGTGAGGGAATAGACGACCTGGAAGCGTTCGACCCGCGTTCGTTCATTTCACGGCTTCTGGGTCTCGGAGACATCGAGGCCCTTCTCGAAAAAGTGAAGGAGGCACAGCTCAGCGAGAAACAGCTTCAGGATATAGTCACCACAGGCAAGTTCACGCTGGTAGACTTCGAGTACTATCTGGAATCCATGTCCAAGATGGGCCCACTGTCGAAAGTTCTTACGATGATTCCGGGTGTGGCCGGGTTACCCTCGGAAATGACTAAGGGCGCAGAAGAGGACCTGAAGAAGTTCAGGGTGATTCTCAGGTCGATGACCCGTGAGGAGAAGCTTGAACCAGAGGTGTTAAACGCCTCTAGGATCAAACGAATAGCCATAGGGTCTGGAAGGGCGCCCGAAGAAGTTCGCACACTGGTTAAGAGGTACGAGCTTATGCGCAAACAGATGAAGCAGCTCCGAAGGAACAGGGCGATGCTTCGCAAGCTTGGCGCGTTCAACCTCAAATAGGTACACTGGCGACCGGAAACGTCTCTCTGCGCCAGATGCCTGAAAATTCTTGGAAAAGCTTCCCAAGCGGGAGGAGAGCTGGAGTGCGCCGCCTGCGGAGGAGTATGGGAGCGTGTTCCCGAGCTCGTCACACGCCTGCTCAAGGCGGCCGCATCCTATGAGTGGAAGACGTTCAGGGTCGGGGTAAGATTGAAAGGTGATTTCGAAAACGAGGAATCCAGAGCTCTTAAGAGCGCGTTAAAACAGAGTCTGGGTCAGGCGCTTGAACAGGCATCGCAGAAAAACGTGGATGTCAGGGCCC
>JAVZLA010000026.1:0-20859 GCA_038883995.1 Thermoprotei archaeon
AAAAAAGTGATGGGCTACTCTCTTTTTCTCAACTGGGTACTAGGACCCTTTCTCATGTTCGGCGTCGCCTGGATCATGCTTCCAGGCCTCCCCCAGTTCAGGGAGGGGCTAATCATCGTCGGACTTGCAAGATGCATCGCAATGGTCCTTGTCTGGAACATGCTGGCGGGCGGAGACAACGAGTACGCAGCCGTCATAGTCGCACTTAACGCGGCATTCCAGGTCGCACTCTATTCGGTGTACGCCTACTTTTTCGTGACTGTTCTACCCCGCTGGCTCAACCCCTCGGCCCCTGCCACCGCGGTCGGCGTCAACCCTGTGGACGTCGCTAGAAGCGTGGCCATCTTCCTCGGCGTGCCCTTTCTGCTCGGCGTACTGTCAAGGCTCTTTCTCACAAAGCAAAAGGGGGAGCAGTGGTATGAGGCCGAGTTCCTGGAGAAGGTAAGGCCCACGGCCCTCCTGGGTCTCCTGTTCACGCTTGTGGTAATGTTCAGCCTGCAGGGCGGCTACTTTATCACGCTGCCATTGGACTTGATCCGGGTCGCCATCCCGCTTGTGGCGTATTTTGTGATCATGTTCGGGTTCGCCTATGTGTCGTCGTGGAAGCTCGGGTTCACGTACAGGGACACGGTCACAACTTCGTTCACAGCTGCCAGTAACAACTTCGAGCTCGCGATAGCAGTCGCCGTCTCTGTTTTCGGACTCAACTCAAAGCAGGCCTTCGCTACCGTAGTCGGCCCCCTTATCGAAGTGCCCGTGATGATAGGCCTCGTGTACCTTTCGCTCTGGCTGAAGCCCAGGTTGTATGGAACCGGTAAAAGCCAGGAGAAAGTGAGGCCTGTTTCCGCTTAGCGGAGGCGACCAGAAGATGAGCGGAGCCTGAGCGGGGAACCACGGTGTCTGGGTGACGAACACGGATGACGCCTTTTACCCACTGTACTCTTGGTCGTCGGCTCCACAACCGCGCCTCGTTCACAAAATTGCAGGAACATAGAGAATCAAAGACGTTTAGTCGGCGCCGGCGAATTCCAGTGTTTCCCACTTATTATTGTGCAGTATCTGGCTATTCATCCTCGAAAGGTTCTTCGCGATGATCCGCCCGTCCTTCACAACGTAGAGCGGGGGGCCGAGAACCCTGATCGCGTCCAGAACAGAGAACGCGTTTGCGAGAACAAAATTAGCGTCCCGGCCTTCCTCAAGCCCGTAGCCCGGGTTCCTCCACGCCTTCGACGCGTTGTACGTTATCAGGTTAATCGAATCAGCCAGTTCCTGCACACCCATCATTTGGTCGACGTGAACGGCCATGAACAGGACCTGCAGCATGTCGCCAACCCCCAGAGGATACCAGGGATCCATGATGCAGTCGTGCCCTAAGCTCACGTTAACACCGGACGCTAGGAAAGATTTTATCGGCGCCATCCCGCGCCTCTTAGGGTAGCCGTCGAGTCTCCCCTGTAAGTGCATGTTGATCAACGGGTTCGCGACCACGGTTATGCCTGCCCTTGCCAAGAGGCTTGAGATCCTGTACCTGTATGCCGCATCCCAGCTGTGGCTCGCGGTTACGTGTCCGGCGGCGACGCGCCCCATCCACTTTCTCCTGACTGTGTTCGCCGCAACCACTTCCAGGAACCTTGATGAAGGGTCGTCTGTTTCGTCTATGTGTCCGTCAACGTCTTTGTTGAATTTAACCGCGAGGCCGAAGGCGTCCTCGATCGATTTCACGCCGTCTTCTCTGGTCCACTCGTTATGGGGAATCATTCCCACGTTGTCGGCGCCGAGTTCAAGCGACTTTTCGAGAAGCTCCAGGTTCCCCTGGTCTGTTCTGATTCCGTCCTGGGGAAAAGCGGTGACCTGGATGTTTACGAGGTCTCGCAGTTCCTTTTTCGCCGCTATGAGCGCCCTGACGGTGTTCAGGTTGGCTGCGGTGGTGTCAGCGTGAGTTCTTAGCCAGAGGGTGCCGTAGGCTGCCATCCATTTGACCGCTTTCTCAACCCTGGACAGTATTTCCGCTTCAGTGAGTTTGTTCTTGATTTCGGCCCAGATCTGGATTCCTTCCCATAGAGTTCCGCTGGCATTGTATCTTGGGTCACCCATTTTGAGAACGGAGTCAAGGTGGAAGTGCATGTTGTAGAAGCCGGGAAGGATCAGTCTGCCCTGCGCGTCTATTTCTTCTCCTCCTTTCGCTGAGACGTGTTCTGAGAGACTTTCAATCCTTCCTCCGCTGACCGCTATGTCGTAGAGCCTGTCCCGGGGCCTGCCGAGCACTCTGGCGCCGCGGACAACCAGGTCGTATTCTTCAGGCACTGCGGGCCACTAGTCCTTTTACGGCGTGGAAGCGGCTTTCTCCTTTTCCACCGAACTCTTACGCTCGGTTACTCCGAACGTTTTGGCCGTGTCGTCGGCGATGTAGCCTTTCAGCAGGCTTCCTTTGAGCTCCGGCTGATACTTCGGTATCACCCATAACACCATCAGCGCCAGGTAGATAAGGCCCGAAGTCAGGATTGCGGAAACCCATGCGTTCTGGAAGACCCAGTTCTGACCCGGGTAAAGTGTTGGGGCAGACGAATTGATGTATGTGCTTGGAGGGAACACGAGCACGATTGATATTGCGAACGCGATCACGGCTGCCGGGTTGACGCCGTGAAAATACCTGAAGCGGCCTTTGGAGTAGAAGAGGTCGTAGATTTCGAACTTGAACCTGCGTATCACAGCATAGTCGAATATAATGATCCCTTCCACGCTGCCGAGTATGGCGCCGTACGTGAGCAGCCAGTTCTCAACATAGGATTGGGCGCTGAAATAGTAGCTCCACGCCTGCAGAATTGCTGCGATCCCAACCACGATCAGGACGCCCATGAACCATGTGATTCTCTTGGGATAAAGGTTGGAGAAGTCGTAGCCTGGGCCGATGGTGTCCGCGTATATGTTGACTATTATCACCCCGAGAAGAAGGAGGAGTATCGTGAGATAGGCCATGGGCTTGCTCGAGATTGCGAGCGCCGAAAGTAGAACAGGATCCCATATCGGGACTTTGAAGTACACCAGGGATGCGCCAGTGGTGACGAGGCCCAGCAGGCCGATTCCACCCATCAGGATGGGAAGAGGCAGCTGTCCAACGGTCTGGGAGAACTGTGATTTCGCGTATCTTGTAAAATCTGGCATGCTTATCGCCATCGTAGCCCAGAACGCAACGTTCGCGTTGATGAGTCCGATGAGCGCATACCAGAATGCGGAGCCGCTTACAGTCATCGGCGTGTTTAGTATGGCTGTCCACCGCCAGCCCGCGAGATTCATCATGCTGAAGAAGAGTATTCCGAAACCAAGGAACCCTATGAACGGCACCGTCCAGGAAATTATTTGCAGCGTCCTCTGACCGGTTTTCGGGGGAGAATAGAACAGTATCAGCAGTCTGATCGCGATCGTCGCCAGGAAAGTGGCCCAGAACAGTGTGGGGACTACTGTTGCAATCGTAAACGGGGAAGCTGTCCCGTTGGAGACGGAGGTGAACAGGGATTTAAGCTGGTTTGTGTCTATCAGGTAAATGGCTCCAACGCATTCCGCGATTATCCATGTGTCAATCCCCCACCAGCCTGCGCCGATGATTCCTCTTATTATCGATGGAACCCAGTTGCCGTAGATTCCCCATCTGCTTCTTGTAAGTGGGGTTTCGGGGATCCCGTATCTTGCGCCGCCGTGGCTTTGGATTATCATCGGAATCAGGACAATCAGGTTGCCGGCTACGACTGCGAAAAGCGACCAGAATGTGTTAAGGCCAAAGGAGTAGCCGATGGATACGAGCGCCCACGACTCCACTTCGACGGCCATGCCAAACCAGACGGCGAAGAACGTCCATGAGCCCCATTTTCTCATCTTGAACGGGGTCGGATGGAAGTCCTCGTTCCAAAGATACTTCTCCGAAGGGAACGTCTTTTCGAGTTCGAGATATCCTTTGTCTTTTTCGAACCTTACGTATTTTGTCCGATCATTTTCTTGACTCAATGGAAAACCCTCTTTCAGGGATCGTTTGCGAGCGCGCCGGTGTTCGCGGCTGACCAGGGACTCTTTCAGGAGAGGTGTCTTGCTTCTGCCTCTTGATTCTACCCTTCGATACGACCTGAACAACGCGAGAAAAGGGAGGGTCGGCGACCAGATAAGAAGAGGCGGGAGCTGGCTCATAGAAACTGTCAGAGCACTGAAAGCCCGCTAGCCGGGGACGACGAATAGGTGCTCCAGCGGGTTCCCCAGAAAGGGACTTGGCCCCCCGGCAGCACATCGCGCTCTCTGCCGTCTGGCAGAGGGTTCTATTAAGCGTTCTATCCGCGGCCCGCTAGCCCTCACGGCAACCGCTTGTCAAGCTGGCAGTCCATTTGCGTACGGATCTAAGGCCAACTATCTCAGAAAACCTTGTTTCCTAAAGACCGACACATACACAACGCTATACTACACTATGCTATGCTATACTAGTCTATTTTCGTAGCTTCCTGCGATGTCGTGGCCTTGGCTGTAAAAGGCGGCCAAATAGGAATGGGTGCAGGATCTTGGCGCCTACTGCTGTCAGACTAGCAGGCGTAAACCTGAGAACCCGTCGACAGAAGCGGAAACGGGTCAAGCGGTGCCTTTGATCCCGGAGACACTCGTTCAACTGCGACTATAGGTGCGGTCGCCGGGATTTGAACCCGGGTTCTTGGCGCGGGGGGCCAACGTCCTAGACCAGGCTGGACGACGACCGCTCAACCTTCCTTCTGAACTACGTTCACTCTGGCTCAGAGGCTGGCTGAATTTCCACAGTCGGGCTTGCGCTTAAACTCTTTGCCATTTCGCCGCGCAGAAGGCTGCTTGTCACGCAGAGGAGTGCAGCGCTTTAAGGACGAGGCCAGGTATTTCAGAGGGCTTGGAGGCGACTTTTACCCCCGCGCTCTCGAACGCCGCTATCTTGGTCTGCGCCGTCCCTTCGGTGCCGCTTACTATGGCGCCAGCGTGACCCATCCGTTTGCCTGGCGGAGCTGTTCGCCCAGCAACATAGGCTACCACGGGTTTACTTAGTTCGCGGGAAATGTATTCCGCTGCCTTCTCCTCTGAGTCTCCGCCGATCTCTCCGATAAGCACCACCGCCTGCGTGTCGGCGTCTTCCTCGAACATTGCGAGAACCTCGGTGAACCCTGTTCCGACAACGGGGTCTCCTCCTATGCCGACAACGCTGCTTTGGCCGAGTCCTGCCGCGGAAAGCTGCAGCGCCACCTCGTAGGTGAGTGTTCCGCTCCTGCTTACCACGCCCACTTTGCCCGGCTTGAAAATCGTGTTAGGCATTATACCCACCTTGGATGAGCCGGGGGAAGCCACGCCAGGACAGTTGGGGCCGATTACGCGTGAGCCCCGCTTAGAAGCATATGAGATGGCTTTCCAGGTGTCAAGTGGGGGAATGTGTTCGGTTATCACAACTATCAGTTCAACGCCGGCTTCAGCGGACTCTTTAACGGCGTCCATTGCGAAGGCCGGGGGCACAAATATAACAGAGGTGTTGGCGCCGCGTTCTTTAACGGCTTCCTCCACGAGGTCGAAAACCGGGATGGAGCCGAACACGGTTGAGCCGCCTTTGCCAGGAGTCACCCCTGCAACAACCTTTGTGCCGAAGCGAACCATCTGCTCAGCGTGGAAGCTCCCCTGCTTTCCTGTTATCCCCTGTACCACAACCTTCGTGCGTTCGTTAACGAGAACAGCCATCTACTGTGCGCCTCCTGCAAGTCTCACGGCTTCACGGGCAGCCTGCTCCATGTCTGTGAACGCGCGGATGGAGTGCTCGGAGAGAATTGATTTCCCCTTTTCTTCGTTGGTTCCGGAAAGCCTGATCACAAGCTTTTTCGAAGGGTCAAGGGTTTTACGGGCCTCCACTATGGCTTTCGCCACTTCGTCGCACCTTGTTATGCCGGCGAGAATGTTGATGAATATCACCTTGATACGAGGGTTATCGTTGAGAATAGAGAGAGCGCTTGCAAACGACTCCTGAGAGCTTCCTCCTCCCGCGTCGAGGAAGTTCGCGGGGTTTCCTCCGAAGTATTTCACCATGTCGAGCGTCGCCATGGTTAGTCCAGCGCCGTTTCCTATCACGCCGACGTCTCCGTCCAGTTCAACGTACTGGACTCCCAGCCTGTGTGCGCGTTTCTCCAGCTCTGAAAGAGAAGCCAGCCGATCTTCATCTGACAGTTCAAGCTGAGTGTGCCTGTAGAGCGCGTCGTCCGATATGTTGAGCCTGGCGTCCGCGGCTACAAGCCGGTCTCCGTCCGTCACAGCCAGAGGATTAGATTCAACAAGTTCTGCATCATACTGTTCGAACAGCGCGTACAGCGCTGACGCGATGTCGCCGAACTTCTGTAGGAGCCCAGACTTCAGCCCTATCTGAGCGCCCAGTCTCCTGCCCTGGAAAGGGGGGAAGCCTGAGTCGGGGTCAACCCACATTTTCTTTACTGTTTCAGGAGACGCTCTGGCGGCTTCCTCGATTTCCACTCCGCCGCTCGAACTGGCCACCACCACCGGAGCCCTCTTGCTTCTGTCGAGTGTAACCCCGACGTAGAGTTCCTTGACTATTTTCAGCTTCGGCTCCACGAGAATCGTTCTGACCGTTTCCCCTTTGATGGATGAGCCCAGAAGCTCACGTGCGACAGAACGAGCCTCCTGTTGGCTTGACGCGAAGCGTATTCCCCCCGCCTTGCCTCTTCCACCCACAAGCACCTGTGCTTTCAGAGCCACCTGCTCTGAGCCCAGGTCCGAATACGCCTGCGCAGCACGCTCGGGGTCACGTGCCAGAACTCCCTTGGGGGCGGGTATGCCTTTTGAAGCGAACACCTGTTTGGCTTCGTACTCAAACAGTTTCAAGAGATTCACTCCAAAAGGTCTTCTGGTTTGGGTATGTCTTTCGGCAGCCCCTTTCTCTCCCTTATCTTCTGAATCGTGGGCAATAGCAGCGAGTCTGGAAGCGGAGCCCATCTCGCGAACTCAAGACCCCAGAAGGCTCTTCCCGCGGTCGCGCTACGTAGTTCCGTGGAAAGGTTGAATGTCTCACTGACCGGGATCTCCATGACTATCCGCATGTTCGACCCCAGCTGGTTAACCTCCAGCACTCTTCCACGTTTCTGGGCTGCGATCCTGTTTATGCTGCTGACGTATTCGGCGGGAACACGCACATCCAGCTTCAAAAGCGGTTCGAGCAGAGTGGGTTTGGCGAAAAGTATTCCAGCCTGAATCGCGTTCTTGGTTGCGGGCATAACCTGCGCCGGACCCCTGTGGGCCGGGTCTTCGTGTATCGTGGCATCATCCAAGATCACTTTAATGCCTCTAACAGGCTCCTGTGAAAGTGGGCCTGCTTCAGTAGCCCATCTGAAGCCCTGTATGATTGTGTCCTGTATTTCCTGCAGGTGCTGTATTCCCTTGGTGGCGTCCACCATGATGTTGAGTCTGTCGTCGATCGCCCAGATGTTTCGAGCCTGATCGGTTTCCCAGTTCGCTTTTTCACGGAGGATTTTCGCGCGCTCCCTGAAGTCCTGGGCTTCGTTGATTTCACCCGACTGTATCAGGGAGATCGTGTTCGCGTCAAGGGGTTCCACCACCACTTTGAACCTGTTGTGTTTGTTCGGTGACTTGCCTTCTATCGGACCCGCAAGCTCCCTTATCGTTTCACGGTAAACCACGATCGGAGGACTCGTCACCACTTCGAAGCCTTTTTCCTGAAGCTCGTAGAGCACGATTTCCAGATGCAGCTGACCCATTCCGGAAATCAGGTATTCCCCTGTCTCTTCGTTTATTCTGAGCTGAATGTTGGGGTCCTCTATGCTCATTTTTCTGAGAGTGTCTATGAATCTTGGAAGGTCTCTGCTGTTCTTGGGTTCAACCGCTATCGTGACAACGGGCTCCGAAACATACCTCAGCCTTTCAAAGCCCACGGCCTGCTCTTTGAGCGACGGGTCCACAACTGTTTCACCGGCCCGAGCCTGCTCTAAGCCTAGGAGCGCCACGATGTTGCCGGCCGGAATCTCCTCGGCGACCTCCCTGCTCTGGCCCATGAAAAGTCCCACCTGTAGCACGCGTGCAGTGGTCTTGGCGGAAGCAAGATACACTTCTTGACCGGTGGCGACTTTCCCGCTGAATATTCTTCCGGTTGCAACAAGGCCCGCATGGGGGTCGACCACCACGTTGTTCATCGCGATGAGCAGCGGCCCCGATGGGTCGCAGTCCAGCATGGCTTTCGCCAGCGGAGAATTCAGGTCTCCTTTCCATATTCTTGGAACACGGTACTTCTGGGCTTCAAGCGGGCTTGGGAAGTGCTCTACCGCCATGTTCAGGATTGCTTCGTGCAAGGGGAAGTTGTCCACAAGCTTCGATATGTCTCCGCTTGTATACGCGGTGACGATATCCGAGAACTTCAAGCCCTTAGCGTCCGCTATGGGTATGTTGAACCCCCATTTGTCCTTTGCAGCGCCGAAGGCCACCTGCCCCTTTTTGATGTTGACCTTCCATTTCTCCTTGAATTCGGGGTCTGCGTTGTTCTCTATCAGAGTGTTGAAGTCTCTAACTGTGTTCAGAAGCTTCTCCTGTATTTCCTGAGGAGAAAGCCTGAGCTCCTTCACAAGCCTGTCTATTTTGTTGATGTAGAAAAGCGGCCTAACACGCTCTTCCAGCGCCTGCTTGGTCACGGTCTCCGTCTGAGTCATTACGCCTTCAACGCTGTCCACAACCACAAACGCCCCGTCCATAACTCTGAGCGAACGGGTCACCTTGCCGGTGAAATCCACGTGGCCGGGGGTGTCGATCATGTTGATCACGTACTGCTGGCCGCTGAATTCGTGAAGCAGGCTCACGTTGGCCGCTTTAACCGTCATCTGACGCTTCTGCTCGATATCCAGGTAGTCCATGGCTAAAGCGGTGCCAGCTACCTTCGGGGAGATTATGCCCGCCGCAAGTAGCAGGTTGTCCGATAGAGTCGTTTTACCATGGTCTACGTGGGCTATGACACCCATGTTACGTATGTTAGCGGTGTTGCGCATCAGCTGAATCAGGTCTTCCGTCTGCTTGTACTTTGGCACTAAAACTACCTCTCGTGTTTGGGTTGGAGAGGTAGGGCTTCGTGCTTAAGCGTTACGCAGCGGAACGGCCGCGTTCAGCCGTTAGGGAAGCATGAGCGGGTGATGGCTGATGACGAACGCCCACACCAGCAGGGACGTGGAGGCGACTGTCGCGGCGACAACAGCCCAGTCACGTAAGTGCATCGCTATGTCGTCCAGCGTCGTGGGCTCCTTCGCGGCTCCGAAACACCTTGATTCGAGCGCCTCGGCCACCTGGTCTATGCGTATCACGGCGTTCACGAGCAGCGGAACCATGATCGGAATATAGTTTCTCATTCTGGAAACGAAGTTCCCTCTGTCAAGCTCCAGTCCGCGGGACTTCTGGCTTGCTGTGATGGAGTCCAGTTCAGCGGCAACGGTTGGAAGAAAGCGCATGGCCATGTTGAACGCAAGCGTGAAGCTGTATGGGGCTCCAAGCTTTCTCAGCGCCAGCGAAACCTCGTCGGGCATCGTAGTTTGACCCAGAACTGAAAAAAGCTGGACGAAGATCAGGAAGCGTTCAACGATGTAGATGGAGACATAGAGCTCGCGGAGGAAATACAGGTTGATGGCGAAGAGAAGGAGGGCGAAGATGAGCGATGAGCGCATCAGGCGCAGCACCTGCGACCTTAGGCCTACCGTTGAAGCCGTGAGGAAGAGAAGGAGGGCGAAGAGCGCGTAAGTGACCACTCCTACCACTAGGAACGTAAACACGGCTGCGGCACAGAGGCCCATGACCAGCTTTGTTCTGGGGTCGAGCCTGTGAAGGAAACTTGACCCCTCAGTGTAGCCGAAGGATCTGAAGTAGCTCAGGGGCAAAGCCTCCTCGCTATCTTGTGCGCGAACTGGGCGATGTCGCCGTCGAACTCTACGCCCAGCCTTCTACCGTATGCCCGTAGAAGCAGCGAGTCAGGCGTAACCAGTCTGGCGCGCTCCGTCAGAGCGCTGTTGGATAAAACTTCAACCGGTTCGCCTTCAGCAACGATTCTTCCGCGATCGAGCACAACAACCCTTTTGAAAAATCTGAGAACGAACTCCATATCATGGGTAACCACAAGGACCGACCTGCCTCTGGATGCGTATTGGGCTATCATCGAACCGATTGCTTCCCTGTTCCTCATGTCTTGTCCAACAGTGGGTTCGTCGAACACAAGCGCTTCAGGATCGTAGGCGATTGCGCAGGCTATTGTAAGCCTCTTTTTTTCACCAGAACTCAGCGAGAAAGGGGAGCGCCCGGCCAGGTCGGAGAGCCCTGTTTTCGCTAGCGCCTCCTTAACGAGTTTAGCCTGCTCGCCGGGGCTGAAGCCGAAGTTTCGGAGGGCGAAGGCGACCTCTGCGTGCACCGTGGTTTCGAAGATCTGGTGGCTGGGGTTCTGAAACACCACCGCCACCTTTCTCGCTAGCTGCGCCACCGTTGCCTGAGTTGTGCTGACGCCGTCAACTGAGACTGTTCCGCTGGACGGCTTTAGAATCCCGTTACACAGTTTCACAACAGTGGATTTCCCCGCGCCGTTCGAACCCACGACCGCCACGGCCGAACCGCGCTCTATTTTGTACGAGAAGTCGCAGAGAGCCTGTTTCTGCGTTCCGGGATAAGTGTAGCTCACTTCACTGAAGGTTATCACACTGGTACTCTCCTTTCTCCAAGTTAGCTATCAGAGAAGTCATCCCGTCAGCGGAGCGTGCGCGCACACCCATCGAGTGCAGGGTGTCTAGGAAAGCGTTGTAGAGGGGGTGTTCGACGCCCAGCTCATCCAGTATGGGGTTTGAAAAAGCCGATTCAGGCAGGGCGTCCAAGACTATTCTGCCGGAACTCATCAGCAGAACCCGGCTCACATACGGGGCCAACATTTCTAGCCTGTGTTCCACCAGTATGATGGTCGAGCCCTGGGAGTTCAGTAACGCAAGAGTGGATATCAGCTCTTTCGCGGAAGCAGGGTCCAGGTTTGCTGTTGGCTCGTCCAGAGCGATCACGGCTGGCTTCAGCGCGAGAACAGAGGCGATGGCAACCTTCTGCTGCTCGCCTCCGCTCAGCTGGCTGGGTTGGCTTCTTCTTAGATGGCTGATCCCCACTTTTTCAAGCGCCCACTCCGTCCTCGCACGCACTTCGGAAACCGGTAAACCCAGGTTACCTGGCCCGAACGACACCTCTTTCTCAACCGTGCTTGAGACAAGCTGGGACTCTGGGTCCGAGAAAACCAGTCCAACCCTCTGAGAGAGCGCTGACACGTCCGCGGAAACCGTGTTCACTCCTTCCACGGTTACTTTTCCCGTGAGTGTGCCGGGATAGAAGTGCGGGACAAGCCCGTTCATACACCGTAACAGGGTGGACTTGCCGCATCCGCTGGGCCCCGAAATAAGCACGAATTCGCCTTCGAGGAAGGCCGCTGACACACCTTTCAAAGAAGGCTGCGAACCTCCTGCATAGGTGAACGTGACGTCTTCGAACCTGATGAGTTCACCCATACGCAGGAACTACTGGAGGAGGGCTTAAGGCGTTGCCAACCGGTTCTTGGTAGGATTCGACGCCCATTCGTTCACGACGCGCTGCGCTACCACACCGCGCCTTACGTAAAGCTGGTTCAGCTTTCTTCTTCTGTCTGAGCGCTTGGCTTTATGACTGTGGACTTCCTGATCCTTTCCATCTCAGATCTTATCGCGTTCTCCTGGGTCTGGTAAAGCGTAAGCCTCTCGTTGACTTCCTCCCTGTACTTCTGCAGACTGGTTAAAACTTCCTGACTTGTTGTCTTATACAGGACCGGGCCTGTTGAACGGTAAACTTCCGTGCCTTCGGCCAGCGACTTGACTTCGTTAACAACCCTGTCTGTTTCCTTGATTTCAAGTTCAAGTCTCTGCCTCTCGGCCATAACCACCTTCAGCTGCTCCTGAAGTCTGTTGATCTGCGCTGCTTTCTCAGAACTCAATTCGGCTCACCATAAACCATCGCGGCCGCGTTAACCCACGAGGTTACCGTGTTAAGCGCGGCTCTGGCTTCGGCGATACTCGCCGCCGCTATATAAACGCTTAAACTGAGGCCGCTGACTTTTACGCGGACCCGTGTGGAGCTTCGAGGCCAGGAGTCGGCTTCCGGCTTGAGCGCCTTATACAGGGCTACGGCCTCTGCTGCAGTGGAAGCCCTGTACTCTAACTCCAACTGTATCTCAGGCTCGTAGCTTGAAATGGAAGCTGACACATTCAACCCTCTTCGCTTCAAGTGAAAGGACTTCTTTTGTGTCGTTTGACCTGAGGTTCAGTGACAGCTGTCCGGGTTCACTGGATGATGGAAAGGATTCCAGAAACTCTTTCAAAGCCAACGCGCCCCTGGTTAAAGGAGCCTTCTGAGACGGCACCACTCTGCCTATGCGCGTGGCCCCCAAAACCGACTTTATACCCCTCGCGATTCCGACGCCGTCAAAGCCGTAGCTTCTGGTCTCGCCTGTAGGAAACGTCACTCTGAAGCCCGCCGGGTTACCCCATCTTTCGTAGACAACTATCAGCGCGCAGCGCTCCGGACGAGAAGCCAGAAGCTGCTCAAGGGAGCTTTTACCCCTTGGCAGCTTGGCGGAGTTAGGAGTCAGCTTCGCCAGAGCCGATACCAGTGTCCTCGAGCGTGGCGACGGCGAGCGTGAGGTTGTGTACACCACGCTGCTGAAGTTCAAATGGTCTTCACGTCTGCGAGACGTGGGCTGGGCCGGCGTAGGTGAATCCACACGACGGGCAACTCCACACTCCAACGGATCTGCGGGTCATGAGTACAAGTTTGCCGCATCCTCTGCACACGGTCTTCTTGTGTCTTTCAGTGAGCAGCTTCAGCATCCGCTTACGGACTGTGGAACCGTATCTCGCCCCGTACTTGCCGGTTTCCTTAACCCTCTTGGTGCCTCCCACTACTTTTTACCTCCCCCGTCTTTCGCGTTTCTGACAAACTCCCTTAGCTCGTTTCCTTTTCTTCTGCACAGGTCGTACACTTTGAGGACCTCGTCTTCGGTAACAGTTCCGGGACCGCTCTTCTGTATGGAAGCAACGATGCCCGACTCTATTGTCGTCATCGTTATCTTGACGTCTGAAAGCGTCTCCTCGAACAAAGAGGGGTCCACAAGAAGGTATTCACCTATTTTGGCCACAGTCACCGGCACAGGCATCTGAACGAGAGGAATAGGCCTTCTCGTGTCAAGCTCCTTGAGCTCGGAGCCGTTGACCTGTACTTCCGGAATGGATGCGTGGCTAACCGCGGTCAGCGCCGCCAAGCCGGCTGTGTCCACTATGTTCCCATCGTGGTCCATTGCGTTAATGTCCACGTACACCACCCACACTTTTTGACCAGGGATGATGCACAGCTGGTCGTAGGCCACGGACTTGGATTCACGTAGACCACGGTCTATCACCCTAGACATCTCTATGGCTGACTCGTCCGGTGGGCCCGGTTCAAACGAGGGGGATGCGTGCGGGAGAAGCTCCAGGTTAACGGTGAAAACGCCGTCGTTGGGTGTGTCAGGGAAGGGTTCACCTATCTCTGCTTTGACGCCCGCCACGGCCTGAGTGTTACCTATTTTCGCGCTTGCCGAGCCCTCTGGTTTCTCGAATACGCTGTGAACTATTTCTATCTGCCTGTACTCGTCAAGCCGCCTACCGTCTGTTCTCGCACCCGTAGACAACAGGTCCAAGAGCTCTTTCTGACGTAGCGGAATCGCAGCACTCACGGAGCTAAGGTTTTCCACGTTCACTCACCCTCCTGTTCCGCGTGCTCAGCGTACTTGGATGTAAGAGCCTGTCTTTGGAACTGGAAGAGCTGCGATATCCCTTTTTTCGCCATCGCCAGCCCTTCGGCCAGTTCCTCGCCAGTGAGTCTCCCGTTGAGCTGCAGCAACGTGATTTTACCGAGGTTGGGCATCATTGCGACAGGCATATCCGCCTGACCGTGCTCGTCTTCTTCTTCGTTAAGGTCGAGCACAACCTTGCCTTCAAGCTTGCCAACCGCGACAGCTGTGACCAGGTCGCGCATCGGTATGCCTGCATCCGCGAGCGCAAGGGCGGCAGCTGTTATGCCGGCGCTACGGGTTCCTGCGTCAGCCTGAAGAACCTCCACGAACACGTCTATCACGGT
Source organism: Thermoprotei archaeon (assembly GCA_038883995.1). Lineage (GTDB taxonomy): Archaea > Thermoproteota > Thermoprotei_A > Marsarchaeales > Marsarchaeaceae > JAMDBQ01. Next base: position 14,197 of record JAVZLA010000026.1, read on the forward strand.
TTTCGGGAATTCTTCGAGCACGACCGCGGGCTCCAGCGCCTCCCGTATGACCTTGGTGAGCTCCACTTCTCTTCTGCTTGGAGCAGGAGACTTTCTTTCCGAAGTCGAAAACGGGGCCATATGGTATCTGGTTCTGAGAACCGCCCTGTGCGGCAGAGCCACGTGCTTCGGATGTGCTTCACGTGGGCCGTGAACCGCTACAATGATCTTGGTCTTGCCCTGCTCGACGTAGGCTGAGCCCGAGCAGTTCTTGAGCAAACCCACTTCCATCTTAACCTTCCGCATCTCGTCTATTCTTCTTCCATCAGTGCGGACACCTTCGGGGGTAAGGAGCAGTGTTGAACTCAACTTGAACCACCTTCCCCGGTGCCTGAATCAGAGGTTTGGTTCTGATTTTCCATTTTCTGAACGTTCTCCGTCTGGCCTCCACTCTTAAAAGCTCTGAGAAACTCCTCTATTCTGCTTGTCAGACCAGACGTATGCGCCTCCGCTTCTATTTTCCTGATCAGCTGCACCGCCACCGCCCTTCTGGCAGGGTCCTTTGCTCTTATCCACAGGAACCCGTTTTGGCCGACGTTGACGTTCACGTCGAGTTCCTTGTTCAGAAGCTGAACCATGGAGCCTTTCTTACCTATTATCCTCGGCACCCTGGTGGGCTCTACCGATATCACGATGCCATCTCTTATCGGGCCGTACTCCCTGTTCAACGTGGCGTCAAGTATCGGAGGCCTTGACCTGTCGAATTCGGCTATCTCGGCGAACACGAAGTCGCCCACGTTCAGGTAGCGTCTTATGTCGTCGAGCACCGGGTTTATACGGGCTGGAAACCTTCCCGCAGGAAGAGTGGCCTCATACGGGGCTCTGATGTCAAGGGTCCAGCTACCCATTGATATGTCCACGACTTCTCCGATCACTTTGTCGCCTCTTCTTGGAATATAGGGTCCTTTCAGAGCCTTGACCGCGAGAACCCCTCCTTCTCGAAGTTCGAACGAACCGAACACGAGAGACCTGTATTCGTCGCCATAGACTGCGACGTTACGGTCCGCTTTGAACCTGCCTTTCGCCAGCAGGTCTCCAGGAGACACAAGCTGCCTGTGATTTACATATACGCTCATTCAAACCATCATCCTATCCAATCCTACCTACAGACGCCTCCTTTATTTCAGCCTGACCGTGCGTAAACGAGTTCACCTTTTCTATCACTTCCGGCTTCATTCCACCCGGAATTTCGAGCACAACCGTGTACGAGCCGTCTGCGCCCCAGTTGCTGGATTTGAGTGAGCCCAGCTGACACACCTGGTTGTAGGTTTTGCGGAAGGAGGCTGGAACCTTTATTTCAAGCGCCACAACCGAAGTCTTCAGCGGGAGAACAGTTCTCAGAGCCTTGATCGCCTCAAGAGCCTGTTCTTCAACCGATTTGAACGGGTTTACCGCGAACCGCACCTGAGAAAGAGCAAGCTCTATTCTGGTCGGAGGGTGAGGCAGCCCTGTCTTCGGGTCCACGCAGTTTCTGGCGATATAGTTAACAATCTGTTTACGCGCGTTCTCGGTCATCGCCTGACGCTGCTGGGCGGTGAGCTGCAGCTCGCCCTGCAAAAGTATCTTCTGTGCTATAACCTGGGGGTCCAGTGTGCCGAAAACTTCTTTCAGAGTGTTTTCTGGCGCCCTAAGACCTTTGTTGGCGTCCTTGAATATTTCTTCGCTGACCATGACGTCGGCCAAACTCTTCGTTTTCCCGTTCCTGAACTCCCACGCCTCGTCAGGTTTGACGAGCACCTCGAACCTGTGACCCTTGGACTCGTATCTTGCGACAACATATTTCGTGGCCATGGCAACCACTATCCCGCAGCCTGCGCCTGGCTGACCACTGCCTGAAGCTCGGCCTGAGTGAGTTTGGCGAACACGCCGGTGGACCTGCGTATTATTCCCACTTCGTAGTTAAGCGGGTCCATGGTCGGCTGCGCCTGCTGGACGTCGAGCTGGGCTTTACGCATCGCCTTAAGAGCCATCACAGCCGCCTCTTCAGGTTTAAGGGAGCTCGAATAGGTTTCCTTGAGCACGTCGTTGATCTGCTGGTCGAGCTGGCCTATCGCAACAGCCTTGTAACCCGTGTATGCGCCGCTCGTGTCAGTCATGAAGAGTCTGGGCGCGCCCTGACTCAATCCCCCTATAACAAGCGCCACGCCGAAGGGCCTGGTTCCGCCGTGCTGTGTGTAAGCCTGAACAAGGTCGCCGACATGTTTCGTGACAAGCTCTACGTCGACGTCTTCATCGTATGTGAGCCTGTGAACCTGGGCGTAGACACGGGCTTGGTTTACGAGTATACGCGCGTCAGGGGAGAGGCCCGCGTAAGCGGCCCCTATGTGCCTGTCAATCAGCGTTATCTTACTTGTTGAAGACATGTCCGCTAGCGGCGACATCGGCCTTTTCTCGGCCACTATCACCACGCCTTCGTCGACGCGTACGCCCACGGTTGCCCACCCCTTTCTTACGGGCTCCATCGCATATTCGACCTGGTAGAGTCTGCCGTCGGGGGAGAACACCGTTATGGCGCGGTCGTAGCCCGAAAAGTACATTCCGGACACGGCTTTCACTTACGTAGTGTTCCAGTAACCCGAGATATATAAGCTGGCACTAACGCGTGCCTCTTCGAGCAGCCGAAAGCTTTGTGTAGGTTTTGTCCAGTAGTTCGGGCACAACTTTCGTAGCCGCGGTGGTGGGCATAAAGTTGGTGTCCCCCCTCCATCTGGGCACAATATGGAAGTGCAGGTGCTCCGGAAGCCCCGCTCCCGCTTCGTCGCCCAGGTTGAGTCCAACGTTGAAGCCGTCTGGCTTCAGACTCAGCCTGACAACCCTGAGCCACTCCTTGAGCGAACGAGCCAGGCTTGTCAGCGTTTGGTCCGGAAGAGACTCCATGTCCGGCACATGGGCGCGGGGAGCCACCAAGAGGTGGCCGGGGTTATAGGGGTAGAGGTTCATCAGAACCACCGTATCGTCGGTTCTTTCAAGCGTAAGATGTTTGCGCATGTTTCTCGCCTTCACAGCACTGCAGATGAAGCAACCACGGTCTTTTTTGGAAGCGAAAGACTCTACGTAAACCATTCGCCAAGGAGCCCAGAGGTTTTCCATTTGCCCAGTTCAACGGTTAGGCATCTGGGCTGACAACTATTTAGACCTTCGTCTCTTTAGCGTAGACAGAAGCTCCGGCTCTATCGCTGAAAGCGACGGCTTATCGGCGACCCTTCTCTTCAGGCCCGCGATGGTTCCGGAGACAAGTCGTAGAACGGGTGTGTCGGGCTCGGGCTTCAGAAAACAGGCTTTCAGCTTTCCAAGATAAATGTGCGGGACGCGAACCACCAGGGTTGACGGCGTTTCAGCTATAAGCGTCATTCTGGACGCGGGCACACCCATGTCTGTCAGAGTCTGCGCCAGCGTCCTCCACGTTGATTCACCCTGCTTGACGAACAGCAGGTATCGTCGCCGAAGCCTCTTCAAGAAGCGACACCTTTGCCTCTAGGTTTTCTCGGCGCGTTTCACGTGGACGCCGCAAGACTCCATTATCTCGGCGGGTTCGAGGTTTCTGAGATACCCCTTGAACCCCACTGAAACGTGCACAACGTTGTCTCCGTCCGAGAGCAGGAGCCGACCCATAAACGCATAGGGTTTGGAGAGCCTGAGATGGAGTTTCGAGCCTTCAAACCTGTTTTGAAACTCGGAGACGACCTGCCGGGTCTGATCGTCTCCCAGCCGCCCGAACAGCCAGCTTACACATGCCGAAGCCTGTTCGCCTCTCACCGAATACCTCAGAACAGAGAGCGGGTTACCGTAGTGGCCGGACATGTTGGAGCGGGTAACCGCCACCGAGGGCCTGAGCTCTTCGGGCAGGGTTGCGAGAAGCGCCCGTTCAACCCGTTTCCAGTCTTCGGTTGCATGGCATATGGCTTCTGCTTCGTATAGGTGTGCCTTTACCACGGGTTCTCCTGCGTAAGCACAGTGATAAACCTCTTGACCGCTGTTCGCAGCCTTCGCAGCGGAGAACGGGGCTACGCCAACCGTAAGGATTAAAGGTTAACTTCGTCTAGCGGTCTGGACTTTCGTTGAACTCAGTGCCGCATGCAAAGGCGTTAACATGGAAAGCTTTCATGAAAGGTTCTCCCACATCGTACGTTCAGGGCTACAGGCGTCGGCTCACCGAGTGGAGGAGGCTTGGCGCCGTAACCAGGACTGAGCCCACCAGAACCGAACGCGCCCGCGCCCTGGGATACAAGCGCAAACAGGGCTTCGCGGTTGTCAGGGTACGCATAAGGAAGGGTCATCCGTTCAAGCAGAGGCCGAGGGCTGGTAGAAGACCCAAGCGCATGGGTATTCTGAAGATAACTTATGCTATATCTGATAAAAAGATCGCCGAAAACAGGGCTCAGAAAAAATACAGGAACATGAGGCTGCTCGGAAGCTACCTCGCAGGCGAAGACGGCCAGTACAAATGGTTTGAAGTGGTTTTCGCCCCCCAGCTTTAACAGGTTTTCCGGACGTCAGACTGGGACGGCGGCATCACAGGCTTCCCTCAACTCGTCGCGAGGACATCATTCGTCCGAGCCTCTTTGTAGACGCTGAGTATAAAAGTCTAACCCAGCTTCGCTCAACGCGGTGGCAGCACGCTGCTCATAGGCCTAGTCGGAAAGACGAACGTGGGGAAGTCCACGTTCTTTTCGGCGTCAACCATGGTTGACGTTGAAATAGCAAACAGGCCGTTCACCACAATAAAGCCGCATCAGGGAATCGGCTACGTAAGGTCGAGGTGCGTTCACAACGAATTCTCTGTCAAAGATGAGGTGTGCAGAAACGGAACAAGACTCATACCTGTTACTCTCCTCGACATAGCCGGCCTTGTCCCCGGCGCTCATGAGGGAAAGGGGCTTGGCAACAAGTTTCTTGACGACATAAGGCAGGCCGACGTACACATACACGTCGTTGACGCAAGCGGTTCAACAGACCCGCAGGGCAGACACGTCGGCCCCGGCGCGTATGATCCTCTCGACGACGTTCGCTTTCTTGAAAACGAACTTGACGTGTGGCTCGTAGACGTTCTGAAAAGAGACTGGTACAAGGTTTCAAAGCCTGTAGCCCAGAGCTCTACTGAGACTGTTTCCTCCGTGATCCATAGCAGGCTGACCGGCCTAGGATACTCTAAGGAGGCGGTTGAAGCATCTTTGAACGCTGCGGGCCTGGAGGCGAAGAAGCCCGCTGACTGGGCCGGTGAAGACTTCACGGTTTTTGCTAAGAAACTGAGGAAAATAGGCAAACCGTCCGTGATAGCCGCCAACAAGGCTGATCTGCCAAGCGCGGACGAAAACATAGAGAGGATGAAAAGAGAAGTGGATCAGCCTGTTGTTCCCGTGGTCGCCGAAGCGGAGCTGGCGCTAAGGAAAGCTTCCGCAAGAGGCCTGATAGAATATTTTCCGGGCGACGCCCAGTTCAGGGTTACGGCGAGCAGCCTGCCCGCGGAAAAGGAGCAGGCTCTGCGCAGGCTTTCTACAATACTGGAAAAGCACGGCGGCACAGGCGTACAGCAGACTTTGGAGGCGGCTGTGTTCGACGCCTATAAGGCGATAGTCGTATACCCGGTGGAGGATCTTGCAAGGCTCTCCGATAAAAACGGGAGAGTGCTCCCCGACGCCCACATCCTCAAGGCGGGCAGCACTCCGAAAGACCTTGCAAGACTCGTCCACTCAGACCTAGCGGAAAACTACCAGTATTCTGTTGACGCCAGAACCAAGCAGAGGCTAGCCGCAGACTACATCCTTAAAGACAGAGACGTGCTGAAGATCGTAGCACAGTAAGACGCGCGCGTAAGCGGCGAGGGCTCTTTTTTCCGTACGCGGGTGAGCTGGGTTTTGGTTTGTTCAGGGATTAAGCACGTCGCGTGAGACAACTGTTCCGGGAGGTATTCTCGCATCCTTACAGATTCTGACGCCCGGATTTATGCTTACGTTCACACCTGTTTTTGCTCCCGGGCCCATAAAGCACCCGAGTTTAACCATTCCCGAGTCCGTTGAAACACCGTTGACTCTTACCTTGACCGGCTTTTCGTCGAACCTGAGGTTTGCCACGACTGTGCCTGCGCCCATGTTCACGTCTTCGCAGATCACGGAGTCGCCGACATACGACAGGTGGGCAACGTGCGTGCGCGAATATATGACGGACCCCTTGATTTCACAGGCGTTCCCTATCCTGCAGTCATCTTCTATTGCGGTGTACGGTCTGATGTATGAGTTGGGTCCGACTGTGGTGTTGCATCCAATCCACACTGGGCCTTCAATATAGCTTCCGGCCTTTACAAGAGAGCCGGACCCGATGCTAACTGGGCCGGAAACGGTTGCACCCGCCTCTATTTTCCCTTTTACATCGGTCTTCATTTCCTGCATCAGCCTGCGGTGAATTTTGAGCACGTCCCACGGATAGGTTAGGTCCGCCCACTCGTCTTCCCCTATCTCCGCGACAGTGACATGCTCCTGGGAAGCGGCGTCGTTCAGCGCCTGAGTGAACTCGAGTTCGCCGCGGACAGATTTCCCAACTTTTTCCAGATAGCGTGAAAAACCGGGCTCCAAGACGACGAGGCCCGCGAAAACAAGATTTGACGAGTAGGAAGCTGGCTTCTCGCTC
>JAVZLA010000027.1:0-20606 GCA_038883995.1 Thermoprotei archaeon
CTGCGTCTCTCAGTCGATCAGCCTCGTCCTTGCTTAACCCTGCGGGATAGTAGCCGTACAACAGATCGTGGGCAGAGGTCTGATCTGTAAGAATGTCGGGCACAACTCTTTCCCCTAAGAGATGTGTGCACAGTTCCGAGGCGTTTGCTCTGACGCCAATGCTAAGCGCCTCTCCTCGGTCCTTAGCGTTAAGTGCTTTGGAAACGGCGGCGTTCATGTCGTCCTCATATATGTCAAGATATCCCTGTCGCACCTTTTTCTCTATCTGACGTAGATCTACGTCTGCAATCAACGCCACCCCTCCGTGCATTTTCACGGCAAGCGGCTGAGCGCCACCCATTTCGCCAAGACCGGCGCTCACAACCAGCCTGTGTTTTAAACTGCCATTGAAACGTTGCTCGGCTATCGCTCCGAATTCCTCATACGTGCCTTGAAGAATTCCCTGCGTTCCTATGTAGGCCCAGCTTCCAGCGGTCATCTGCCCATACATGGTCAGCCCTTTGGCTTCGAGTTCCCTGAAATAATCCCAGTTGGCCCATTTGGGCACGATCACCGCATTGGAGATCAGGACACGTGGCGCCGCCTGCGAAGTCTTAAACACGCCAACGGATCTGCCGCTCTGAACAAGCAGAGTTTCGTCGGCCTGTAAACCCAGCAACGAATTCACTATGAGTTCAAAGTCCGGCCAACTGCGCGCCGCCTTCCCTGACCCACCGTAGACGACGAGATTACGTGGATCTTTGGCGACGTCAGAATCCAGTACGTGAAAGAGCATTCTGAGCGGTCCTTCGATCTGCCAGTTCGCAGTATGCAGTTCAGGCCCTTTGATCGCCCGAACCAGCTTTGTCTCAGGCTCGTAGTATCCCTCATGAATCAGATCCTGCAGGGTTGTGCGCTCCGACATCCGTTCAAATCCGCGTGCCCACTGTGATAAACTTCACTATAACAGGAAGACGATGGGCGCCTGTTAGCCAGCTTTTTGAAGTTTGAAACTGGCTGCTGTAGGTTGGCGCGCAGGTAAGGTAGGCTGGAGGACAGGCCAGGTAACCGAGCAGTGCCCTGTATCTGCCTTTTAGAGCATTGTATCCTAAGTCGCAAGATCACGTATGCGAAGAGTCGGCCAGAGCCTGCTGGTCGCTTGCATAGTGGACCAGGATTCTAGCTTTGTATCGGCATGCCACAGCAGAAGTGGAACAAGATGGAACAATAACCCGGCCGGAAGCTGAATTGGTTTTCCGAATACTGTCTTTGGCGTTGGTTGCATGCGTCGTCGCAAGATTTGGGTAAGGCTAATGTATCAAGACGAACTCATGCAGGAGGGTGGTCGTCGGCGAGCCTGCGGAGATACATTTATCCTCCAACTTTGGGCCCTGTTCTCTACCTTCTGATAATCCTTTTACTTCTTGTTGCTTTTCCATTCGTTTTCGTCGGGCTTACAAAGGTCATCTTCGGCAGGCTCGGCTTTACTTTGCCTCAGGCTTTCGCGATAATAGCGCTCAGTCTTGTAGGGAGCATGGTGAACATTCCGGTCTTCAAGGTTCGCAGTAAAGGGCAAACCGTCACAATGGGGTACTACACGATTTACGGGGCCACTTACCCAGTGCCGGTCCTAGCGGAAGCCGACACCGATACTGTGATAGCTGTGAACGTAGGCGGAGCGCTGATACCGGTTGCCCTCTGTGTCTACCTGTGGACCAGGCAGCTTGCGTATACTCCCGAGCTTGTGGCCGGCGTGATACTTGTAGCAGTGATTGTGAACAGGCTTGCGAAAACCGTTCAAGGCCTAGGGATAGTTGTGCCCGCGTTTATTCCTCCTATCGTGTCCGCTCTCGTGGCGCTGATGTTATCGCCTCACTGGGGTACCCCTATCACTTTCGCCCTGGCCTACGTTAGCGGCTCTTTGGGAACACTGATAGGCGCAGACCTTCTGAATCTGCACAAGCTGAGCGGGCTTAAGTCAAAGATGGTCAGCGTTGGCGGTGCAGGAACCTTTGACGGCGTGTTTCTCAGCGGTATTCTCGCTGTTCTGCTTACCGCGATAGTGTAGCTCGGCTTGTTTACTGGACGCATGGTTCGCAGTGTTTTCGCTTACATCGCATTTCTATCCGTTTGGTAAAAGCAAAAAAGCCTGTGACACCCTGTTCTGACGTGCACAGATTGAAGTTCGTGTTCGTCACAGGCGGCGTGATGAGTAGTGTTGGTAAGGGTATCGTTTCAGCTTCAATAGGCAAACTCCTTCAGGCGTCTGGAATAAAGGTCTACGCCGTGAAGATGGACCCTTATGTAAACGTTGACGCCGGCACAATGAACCCGTATCAGCATGGTGAAGTCTTTGTCACAGATGACGGAGGAGAAACCGATTTGGACCTCGGCCACTACGAGCGTTTTCTCGGGATAAACCTGAGCAAGGAGGCAAACATAACAACCGGGATGGCGTACAAGAATGTAATAGAAAGAGAAAGGCGTGGCGACTACCTTGGTCAGACTGTTCAAATAATTCCCCATGTTACAGATGAAATAAAGTCTCTGCTAAGGAAGAACGCTCAGCTGTCTGGTTCGGATGTTCAGATAGTTGAAATCGGAGGAACAGTTGGAGACATCGAGAGCCTGCCCTTCCTTGAAGCTGTTAGACAGCTAAGGCTTGAAGAAGGATACGAGAACACGGCCTTCGTCCATGTCTCTCTCGTTCCAAGTTTGGACGTGACAGGTGAACTGAAAACAAAACCCACACAGCACAGTGTTCAGGAACTAAGGAGAATAGGAATTCAGCCGGACTACATTGTGGCGAGAGCCCGAGAACCCGTAGGAGACACAATAAAATCCAAGCTCTCACTTTTCAGCAGCGTTCCCACGGAAGCAATATTCTGTTCATACGATGTCTCTTCGATCTATGAGGTCCCTCTCATGCTTGAAGAGCAGGGAATGGGAAAGCATATAATTGAAAGACTCAGACTGCGCGAAGCCTCCACACAGGCTTTGCGTCAGAACATGCTGCCTTGGGCGGCGTTCGTATCCCGTGTAAAAGAAGCAAAGAACCAAGCCACAATAGCGCTTGTTGGCAAATACGCCCGCTTCCACGACGCCTATCTAAGTATAACAGAAGCCCTGGTACACGCATGCGCGGAAGTTTCTGTAAAGCCGGTTTTCAAATGGGTTGACTCGGAGTCGGTAACCGATGCCTCCAGTAGCCAGACACTTGCCGACTCCGACGGCATAATGGTTCTCCCCGGCTTCGGTAGCAGGGGAACCGAAGGCAAGGTCGCCGCCATCCGCTACGCGCGAACACGCCAGGTCCCGTTCCTCGGAATATGCTTTGGAATGCAGATGGCTGTGGTGGAGTTCGCGAGGTCTGTACTGGGCTTGGATGCCAACTCTACCGAAAACGAGCCTGATACACCGAACCCCGTGGTTGACCTGCTGCCGGAACAGGGCTCTGTCACAAACAAAGGAGGAACCATGCGCTTAGGCGGATATGAGGTTGAACTCGCTGAAGATTCTCTTCTACGCGGACTCTACGGCGCACCCGTAGCCTACGAGAGACACAGACACCGATACGAGGTAAACCCCGCGTACGTGGACGCTCTGACACGAGCCGGACTCGTCATTTCCGGCAGAAGCAAACAGGGTAACAGAGTCGAGGCCATAGAGCTCCCCGGCCACCCTTTCTACGTAGCCACGCAATTCCATCCGGAATTCAGGTCTAGGCCAATGCGTCCCAGTCCGCCTTACATGGGTTTCGTAAAATCTATAGCAGCAAGAATCATGTAGCCATGATCGTGTCTGACGGCGAGCGGAGATGAGCCGGGGTCCGTGATAGTCGCAGGTTTAGACGTGAACACTAAGAACGCTCATAAGCCCGGCTCAACCTTCAGTGTTACCATTCTCGATGAACAAGGTCGAAGAAGGGCGCACTTGACGGTACAACTTTCAGCGATCGCTGACCTAGTGTACCGGGAGAAGGTAGACGTAGTCGCCTTTGATAATCTGGCGGAAATAGCGCCATCGTTGAACAGACTGCTGTTCGAGCTTTCGAAGGTTTCCAGGAAAATAGAATTCATCGAGGTTGCTTCTGACGAAAACCTGGAGTCCAAGGCCAGAAGGCTGGGATTGACTTCTGCGAGCAAGCTTTCCCCGTTGCAGTCGTCCGAAGTGGTTGCCAAGCTGGGGAAAATGGGCGAGGGTAAAAAACTGAATTTCTTCGCCCCGAAGACTCTGATCAGGGTTGTAAGAAGACGGGTACCCGGATCAGGAGGCAGCAGCACGATGCGCTTCAAACGGGGGATAGAAGCCCAGATCAAGTTTATCGCGGTCAGAATCGAGGAGAAACTGAAAAAAGCAGGCCTGGACTACGACGTATTTGTTAGAGAATCCACAGGTGGATATTCTTCCGCAACGTTTCTGGTTTACGCTTCATCTGAACAGCTTGGCCGTCTGGTTTACCCTGCACTCACCCGTAGCTACGCTGTAAAGGTGGAAAAAATTGTGTCAGTCTTCCAGCCTAAAGCGGCCTCCCACTCCGAGCGACCCGTGATAGTCGGCTACGATCCGGGTATCGCCAGCGGACTGGCAGTGTTGGGGCTAAGCGGCGAACAGATAGCGGTCTACAGTGGAAGAAACCTCGACAGAGGAAACGTAGCCAGTCTCTGCAGCTCCCACGGTAAACCCGTTATAGTTGCGAGCGATGTTTCTCCTCCACCTGAGAGCGTAAGGAAGCTGTGTTCAACCTTTGGGGCCCACCTGTTTTCACCCTCTGTGACGCTTTCTGTTGAAGAAAAACGTGAATTCTCCCGTGGTCTGCAACCTGATGCTATGCCAAGAAACACCCACGAGAGAGATGCTCTCGCCGCTGCGTACAAGGCGTATCTGCACTATCAGGGTTTGTTCGAATCGATAAGGGAAAAAACCGCAGCAGAAGGGTTGCACTCACACCTCTGTGAGGTGGTCGAAAAGGTTCTTGCTGGATCAAGTATTTCGAAGGCGATAGAAGATATTCGCTTCCGGTACGCTTCCCAAGAAAGGAAGCCTATAGATAAGCCAGTTCAGGAACACTCTTTCAAAAACGAAGTTGAGTTTCTGAGAAACGAGTTCAGCCTCTTAAAGGCTAGGCTTGCAGATATGGAAGAGAGGAACAACAGATTAGAGGACGAACGAGGCAGACTGCAGGAAAGACTAACTCTGTTACAGGAGCAGTTTGAAAACCAGATATGGCGTGACAGAGAAGTCGAAAACCTTAGGCTCAGGATAGCAGAGTTAAACAACTTGCTCGTAGATTTGGAAGCCAAGTACAGGACACTCCAAAAGCGTGCCGAACAGCCGCTTCAGGCACTCAGGGAGCTGGCCTCCGGTCAGTATTTGCTGGTTCAGGTACTTGACGACCTATCCATGAAAAGCGTGTCCGAACTGGGGCAAAGTCAAGTGTCCGTCAGGCCGACGCTCTATTACGTCAAAAACGCCTCAGCTTGGACTAACGAATCCTTGAACACTTTGAAAAAACTTGGCGCAGCGGGACTAATAGTGCAGAAAGTTCCAGCATCTATCCCCCCGAGTTTCCAGGAAGCCGAGCTTCCACTGATTCAGGCCTCTGAGGTCGATTACCATGAGATAGACCAAACCAGACTGGGCCTTGTCAGGTCTACAGCTCTTGGCCTCGCCCTGCAAGCGGCAAAAGAGTATGCTGAGTCCAACAGGCTAAGAAAGCTAGGGGAGCTGCGCAGACTCCTAGAAGACACCATCCCATAGGATGGGCTCCCAAAGAATCCAAGAACCCCGTAGCGGCGGACCGGTTACCCGACTAGCATACTTTGAGTTGGCCGCTCAGCAGTTTTTCCGTTACCTTGGATATGTTTGCCGTTTCCTGTTCGACGATAGATCTTGCATGAGAATACATTGACGCCGGAGACTGCTCCGTTGAAAGGAACTGCACATCAACCTGAAGGGGAGCGTCCACTGGGCGCCCTATCTGGCTGAGCATTTTGACGTACACTTCGCCCACTCCAAGTTCTTTGACTATCTGGTCGGCTATCTGCTGCGACACTAGATTGTAGATTTTCCCCACGTGGCTCACAGGATTCTTGCCAGCCACTGCTTCAAGAGACATTGGTCTGTTCGGCGTAATCAGACCGTTCGACCTATTACCCCTCCCTACTGCGCCGTCGTCGCCGTGCTCTGCGCTTGTACCCGTCACTGTCAGGTAAACTTGTTCGGCGCCCTTGTCAGCGGTGTTTACATTGACCTCTATGTCGTCTGTTTTCAGGTAAATCTTTCCGACGCGTCTAGCCTCTTCTTCTATCTTCGCCTTAACCTGATTGTAGTGTTCTATACCCGATGTAAGACCGGAAACCACCGCCGCAGCGATTGTGACGATGTATTTATCGCGCCTGCGTAGCCCCATCACCTTGATGTCTTCGCCGACTTCGGGAACCCTGTGCTTGAATTCCCTAGAGTTCAGAGTCTTTTCAATGTTGAGAACTGTTTGCTCCAACGGTGTCAGTGGCGCAAATCCCACTCCGAAAGAGGTGTCGTTCGAAAGCGGGACGGCGTGTTTACCCTTATCGAAAAGAGAAACTAGGTCGGTAGAACCCGGATTTATCTTGTGGTCAACTATCACATGGCGCTCCGGGTCAAGGTAACGCATGTTTTCAGAAATCCAATCCTTAGTGGACTCAACAGCCAGTCTGGCAACCGGCACAGTCCGAACCTTTCCATCATAGGTAACTTGGTTCGTGGCTCGGCCGGCGTGTATTATGAGTATCGGGTTAAGAACTTCTCCGTCGGCCCATTCAGGTCTGGCCTGGCCGCCTACGAGGAGTGTCTTGTCGACGTTATGATGAAGGATCACTCCAAACTCCTCCAAATAGTATTTTGAAAGGCGTCTGGAAAGCTCCTCGGATGTAGAATCAGCAATATAGTCGGGGTGACCAAGCCCCTTTCTTTCTACAAGCTCAACTTCCTGCCCCATTATATGCGAGTTCTGAAACGACCGTATATTGATCGTTCCGTTGTTCATAGAGTACCAGCCTACGACTCATATGTAGCCCTTTTAAGGGTTTACCTATCGTTTACCGAGTGAACCGTTTATTACATCCATTCATCCAAAAACCACTCGCGCCTTCAGGAAATGGTGACTCTACGTACTTACCCTGACAAAAATTATGTTGCTGCCCCTGATCATGACCTTACCCAAGTTTACCAGAGGATTGGAAGCCTCGTCAATCTCCCTGGCCTCCACCAAAATAAGGTTCATCACCATGTCGTAGTCAACCAGTTTGCCAAGAAACTCCGACCCATCTTTGAGTCTCACAAGAACCTCCGTGTTAAGAGCGTTCTTGATAAACCGTGTCGGAGGTTCCGGCCTAGAGACCCGATCCTGTTGTCTAGGATCAATCCTCTGTCCCTGCCTTAACAACAAAAATCCCTGTGCTAAGAAAAGGAAGCTCACTTATAAACACACAGGACCTCTTTGACCAAACAGCCTCGAAATGCATGTCGGCGGCTTAGGCGTAGCACTACATTCTGCAATCTTTAGCCCTGTCCATGAAAGACTTCTCTTCTGACCCTACGGGTACAGTATGCAATCGGCTGTGAGATCCGCGGGTTCGAGCTAATAAACCCGATAGGTCTATATCATTCGAAATGATTTTACACAAAAAGAAACAAGCCCTCAGAGGCTGTTCAGATGCCAGATGAAAACGGCAGCATATGGCAGCATGTAAACGGTCCGGAACCGAGCGACGGTAACATAGAATACAAGGTATATCTTTCTGCGCAAAGCCAAGACAGGCTCGACAGGCTCGTCACGCAGATGCGCTACCGGCTCGCGCAGGGTGGGGGCGAGGCATTCTATGAGTTGGGCGTATCCGACCAGGGAGAACTCGTGGGGATACCAGCCAAAGATGTTCCACTCGTGATGTCTACTGTGGAAAAAGTAGCCAAGCTTGCATCTGCTGAATGGAGGGTTACGAGAACAGAGAAAGGCAAACTGGGCGACGTGTTTGAAATACATGTCAGACAGAGATTGGAAACCCCTGTTCAACTCGTGGTTCCGCTGCTGGGAAACGTTGACGGAGGGAAGTCCACGCTGGTAGGCGTGCTCTGCACCGGGCGGCTTGACAACGGGGATGGCGAGTCCGCGTCGAAGGTCGCCAGATATCTTCACGAAATAGTTAACAGACGCACAAGTTCTGTTTCCACTCATCTTCTTGGCTTCGACGGGAGCGAAAGGACGGTTAACGAACAACTGCTCGACCCGCTGAACCAAAGCCAGGTCTACCTTAAGAGCAAGAAGACGCTAGTCCTCGTAGACCTCGCTGGCCATGAGAGGTATCTGCGAACCACTCTTAAGGGAGTTTTGGGTCATCCACCAGACTACGCGGTTGTTGTAGCCGCCTCCAACATGGGCACGGTAGGCACCTTCAAAGAACATGTCGGAATATGCGTTGTGCTTGCCATCCCATTCGCGGTTGTGGTAACGAAAACCGATTTGGATCCCTATCACGTCAGCAGCACTATCAGCGAGGTGTGCGGTGTACTTAAGATCCCGGGCGTCAACAAGATCCCCTTTGTAGTAGACTCCAAAGAAGACGCTGTCTTAGCCGCCCGCCACATGTCGTCAGGTAGAATAGTGCCAATCTTCGCGGTGAGCAGCGTTAACGGGTTTGGATTGGATAAGCTGAGGTCGTTCCTGGACCTTCTTCCGCCCCGCTTAGAGTGGGATAAAAAAGTGCATATGCCGCTCAAAATGTACGTGGACGACAAGTTCCTTGTCAAAGGAACAGGGCTAGTTGTAAGCGGCATGATCTGTCAGGGCGCTCTTAGAATCGATCAGGAAGTGGAAATAGGGCCATTTGAAGACGGAAGCTTCGTAACCACCAAGGTTAGGTCCATACATGTGAACAGAGTCGACGTCGACTATGCTAAGGCAGGGCAGATCGCTTCCATCGCGGTGACCGGCGTGGAATATGATGGTGTAGATAAGGGAATGGTGGTGCTCTCAAAGGGCTCCGAGCATGCTTCTGTACTGAAGTTTGAGGCGGAAATCAACGTGCTCTACCATCCCACCACGATCAAGGAAGGATATCAGTCGGTGGTGCACATACAGACGCACAGGCAACCCGCGCAGATCGAACGGATCTTCGGCAAGCAGACTCTCAGAACTGGAGACAGCGGGCATGTGGTTATGCGTCTTATGAAGAGACCCGCTTATATCACGCCTAACGACACCCTGATCTTCAGAGAAGGAAGAACGAAGGGCGTGGGCAAGGTCATCAGAACTCTTTAGCCCTGCTGCTTTGACGCCTGTAGCTGCATTTCCAGCAGCACGTGATTCTGGTATGCGACTTCAAGCCTCTTGGAGAGGTCGAGTCCCTCTGTGTCCGTAAGCTTGATCACAATCTTTCCTCCACTTCCATCCTTGATAGAAAGATAGAACCCTCCTTTGGAAACGTAGCCTCTTTCGTCCAGCTTGGGCTGTATATCGTCCACAACCAAGGTGGAAGAAGGCTTTTTGTCTGGTGTGAAATGAACAATGTCCGCTATTCTCATCTTAGGGACCTAGGCTCAGGAGGCATATAATTATTTGGCAAAGAAAGATATCAGGAAACTGGAAAACCGCTAGACAGATTTGGAACCTGTTTTGACGAGTTGCTGAGTGTTCTTGCCGTCTGAAATCGACGAGATTATGTTCGTCAGTTTGTCAATATCCTTCGTATAAAGCCGGATTATCTTAAGTTGCTGCGGTGCCTTCGGGTCCAATGTCTCAAGCTCAATCAGACTTCTCTCCTTTATCGTCCTCTTGATGGTTGCGGGAAACTTGAGAACAGAATACTCGACGTCGGCCATTTTCTGTGCAGCCTCAAACACGACCCCCTTGGGGGTCACAATATATGACTTTGGAGCATGGACAAGCTGGGCTCCAGAGGCCATTGCCGCTGCGTTCAGACCAAGCCTACGTCTCACTACAAGGCTGGCGCCGAGTGAAGCCAAGGCAGAACCCACGTAAAGCTCTATGTGCTGTATCTTTGTAAACGTGAACCCCGTTATCAGCTTGTAAACGAACGGGAAGCCTATGTAGATCACAAACAGAACCACGATAGGTATAATCATCATAATCATCATCTTCTTACTCATCTGAAGTCTTTCCTGTTCGTAGTCAAGGAAGAACGGTTGAGTGTCTTTGGCTGTTTGCCTGAAAACAACCTTGTCTCGTGTCTGCTTCCTTATCTGTGCAGCCTCACGAGCGTTTTCCTTCATAAGAGGGATCATCTTGGAAGTTCTAAAGATTGTGTACCCAAAGGTGAACGCGAAGAATACGCCTATCACAGCATAAAAGACGATAGGCTTACCAATGAAAAGAGCCAACGCGAAAAGAGAAATACTGCCCAGACCCATCATGGCCTGCTTCAAATCCGGCGGTATCCGCATTGAACGCTCCAAAATGTTTGAGCGACCGCTCTTTTAAAGCCTATCATTCATTTTCCGCAAGCATCTGAAGGCTTGCGACGAAGCCCTACTACCGGATATCACTGCAACCCGTTCAAACCAGCTTTCAAGGCAGTCCTAAACATTCTACTTCTGTGGCCTCTTAGAGAGCCGTTTGTCCCCTTAGCGATATGACAAAGTTCATGCAGCACAACTTTCCTCTTTTCCTTCTCATCCAGCCTGTCAAAATATTCCGCGTTCACCTCAATCACGTATGCAACGCCCGTGTTCAAGGCTGTTCTAAGCTGCTTTGGAACCGAAAAAATCCTTGCGTAGGACCGCGAGCGGGAACCAGATGTTCTTACAAATTTCACCTTCTTCAACTCGATTTGAACAGCATCCTTTTGCGTCCGCACTATTTTTTGCGCCATATCTTCTACGTCAGGGGCGTGGGCGCAAATCACTGTTTGAGCACGTAATCAGACTTATTTACAAGGTAAAAAGACCACCGCTAGATGCCAGACAGAAAGTCATGTAACCACAGGTTCAGATATTACACCGTGGTGGGACTGGCTGTGCCCGGCCACGTCGTGGGAACAGTAGACCTTTGGAAATGCACCAACTGTGGCGCGATTGACGCGAACCCGCGGCGGATAGGAGACCTGAAGCCGCCGAGCACCGTTGGATTCACGGTTATAGACGAGGATCAAGAGTGGATGATCCTGACATGCTTCGATAACCCTGCCCCAGACAACTGGGAGCTTGTGCTCGCGAAACCAGGCATGGTTTTCGAACACAAGTGCAAGGGACCAGAAACGAAGTTTAGGGTCGACGAAAAGATGGGCCTACATCTCGAAGATAACTCAGAGCCCAAACGCCACGAATTCAGGTCCGCGGAAAAATTCGGCGAGCAGACGATTCTAATAGTCCCTGAATGAACGCCTAGCCCTGAATCAACTCCTTAGATCTGTGTACGCTTCTCAATGTACTCTCTGCCGTTCATGTAGCTAACAAGAACGTCGGGAATTTTTACTCTCCCATCGCTTGTCTGAAAGTTCTCCAGTATGGCAACAAGCGTACGTGTGGTGGCCACAGCAGTGCTGTTCAGTGTGTGAACATACTCTTTTTGTTTGGTTGCCTTGGCGCGATATCTTATACCCAGCGACGCCGCTTGGTAGCTTGTGCAGTTGCTTGTAGACACAACTTCTCTGTACGCCCTTTGAGCCGGCATCCAAGCTTCGATGTCAAACTGCCTGGCGTTCTTGGGGCTTATGTCGCCACTGCATATCTCTATGACACGGTACGGAATTCCGAGCAGGCTAAAGATTTCCTCCGCGTTGGCCAGAAGTTCCGTAAGCATCTTTGGTGAGTCGTCGGGTTTACAGAAGACGACTTGTTCCACTTTGTTAAATGTGTGGACTCTGAAAATACCTTTGGTATCCTTTCCATGCGCCCCCGCCTCCTTTCTGAAGTTGACACTGTAGCCAACATACCTGAGTGGGAGATCCGTTTCCTCGAACAGTTCATCAGCGTGCATAGCCACTAAGGGGTGCTCTGAGGTTGCTATCAGATACTCATCTTCGTCCTGTACCTTGTACATGACGTCTGCGAAATCAGCAAGAGGCGTCACACCACGGTACACGTCCGCTCGCATCATTTCCGGAGGCACTATGGGAGTAAACCCCTTCTTTGTAAGCAAGTCCAACGCAAACCTGCTGAGGGCGAAGTCTAGGAACACGAGGTCATTCTTTAAGAAGTAGTGCCTGGCCCCAGCTATCTTGGCCGCCCTCTCGAGATCGGCCAAGTCAAGGGATTCAAGTAAGTCAACGTGACTTTTCAACGGGAATCCGGCTTCACGTATCTGTCCTGCTGTCTTGACCACCACGTTGTTCGATTCGTCAAGTCCGTCGGGGACAGAGGGATCAAGCAAATTCGGCACCCGTTCCACGAGGTGCATTCTGTCCTCGCCAAGCCTTCTAACCTCAGATTCCAGAGCACCTATTTGCTGAACGATTTTGGAAGCGTCGGATTGCAAAGCTGTAACGTCACCTCCCTTGTTCATGGCTTCTGCTATCTTCCTAGTCATTTTGTTGTGTTCGCTGCGCAGATTGTCTAATTCTCTCTGCTTGCGTCTGAACTGCTCGTCAACTTTGACGAGAGCATCGAAATCACTGAGATACTGCTCTTTGTGTCTTCTGGCTATATTCTCCCTAACACCCACAGGGTCCTTGTGAATAGTTTTGAAATCTAGCATCCGGAAGCGAAGTGATCCACTTATCACATGTATATAAAGCAACCAAACGATGTTTCAGCATCGATTCGCAGAATAATGTTCCAGCAACCGAAGACCAGGTCGCGATCCTAACAGCGTGAGTCCAGCCACTCATGTTACTTTGGACGGCTTGGGCAACGGGTTTTCATGCCGGGAACGTTCCCGCGTACGCCGAAACCTTTCCGGTGACCTCCCGAAGGGCGTTTGCCTGTGTCGCCACTCGCAAAATTTATAATGTTCTACCTCATGGCGGTTGCGGTGAATACCTTTGTCCTCATTTAAGAAAGAACTGAAAAAATACGAGCTTCCACCACTTCCTTACAAACTGGATGCGTTGGAGCCCTATGTCAGCGCACAGATAATGGACGTCCACTATAACGGGCACCACAAGGGTTACGTGAACGCGGCAAACACCACTGTGGAAAAAGTCGAAAAGATAATCAAAGGTGAAGCTGCCGGTTACGACCTTCAAGGCGTTGTCAGGAATCTTGTGTTCAACATAAACGGACACAAGCTTCACTCAATCTTCTGGAACAACATGGGACCCGCTGGCTCTAAAGGTGGAGGAAAGCCAGGAGGCGTTCTTGCCGACCTAATCAACAAACAGTATGGTAACTTTGACAGGTTCAAAGCTGTTTTCAACGATGTAATGAAGTCGCTAACAGGCACCGGGTGGGCGGTGCTATACTTTGATCCCGAAACAAACAAACTCACTTTTACCACAGTCGAGAACCATTTCATAAATCAGATAATTGAGCTGCCTGTCGTAATGATAGTCGACGAATTCGAACACGCATACTATCTCCAGTACAAGAACAACAGAAACGCATACCTAGACGCCTGGTGGAATGTGGTCAACTGGGAAGACGCTGAAAGGAACCTGCAGAAGCACTTAGGCTAAGAGACATATCTGCGTTTTCAAAACCCCCTAACCTTTCTTTTATTTTGATTTAACTGGCTTAAATTAGGGTCCGCTCGGAATCATTGCGCCATATGACGCAAAGAGAGCGTGTTTTCTGGGAGGGATACGCTCTTATCGAGGCCGCTCTTTCCGTTCCCCCGAACCGATTCGAGGGAAAGTCTCTTCGTAGCGCCGTCGAAGGCATGACTAGGTGCGCTTCCGTTATCGAATCGGTTATCTTCGAAATATACGGAGAGCTCCACGAGAAGGTCAAGCCGGAAGTCAGAGATTCCCTGTGGGAGCTGGGCCGCAAGGGGCTGATCGACGCGAACCTTCTTTCAGATCTGCTTGACGTTTACTCTGTCTGTAGGATGGCAGATCAGGGAAAACTGGATTCTACCAGAATCTACTCAGAACTTGTACGCGTGATGGAAATCCTTGAGGCCGGATGGAAACATCTGGAGCTCAAGTTGGAGGAGCTGAGAACAAACACCCACGAAGTCGACGGTAATGTGGGGTCCTCCTCCCATAGGCCAAGTAATGCTTAAACGGGTGTAACGGCGAAGATGAGGGTATGGCTAAGCTGGGGGACTATCTGGAGCTTCTCAAACCGAGGCTGATATCCCTCCTCTTGTTTGTGGCCGTGGTCAGCATGGTTGTAGCGGAGGGGTACTCGCTATCCTTCTTCAAACTTGTGGCCATGCTCATATTGGGGTTCATGAGCCTGGGGGGTGCAGCGGCCCTGAACAACTATATCGACAGAGACGTAGACGTCATTATGGAGAGAACCAGAGACAGGGCGATACCGTCAGGGAGAATTAAACCCCGTGCGGCGCTTGCGCTCGGCCTTGGCCTTGTGGCTTCTTCGATCGTGTTGTCAGCGATCTTTCTTTCCTTGCTTACAGCATTCTTCATGGGACTTGGAGCATTTGCATACGCCTGGTTCTATACAGCTTTCCTGAAGCGCAGAACCCCCATGGGCGTCGTATGGGGCGGAGTTGCTGGTTCCATACCCGCGCTAGGAGGATGGGCGGCCGTTTCCAACACAGGCTGGTTCGCTCCAATCATGATTTTTCTTATCGTCTACCTTTGGCAACCAAGCCATTTTTGGGCTCTCTCCATGTGCGTAAAAGACGACTACAAGAATGCGGGCATACCGGTCTTGCCCGCTTTGAAGAATGAAAACCAAGTTGCGAAATCGATGCTTATCTCAAACATCATACTGATACCATTTACATACATAATGTATCTCACAGGCGCCCTCTCCCCGTTCTACATATACGCCATTACGGCGCTAAACATTGCTCTGTTGGCGTACTCCGTGCTGGCCTACCTAGACCATGAGAAGAGGGTCCTGTGGGCCAACTACAGATATTCTCTGGTCTACATGTTCATGATTCTGACATCGATGGTGGTTGCGAGACTGGTTTAGTACCTGCTCCTCTTTGAGGGCGACATTCGCTTGCGCTCGGCCTTCGGGCACGCTCGAAAGCCCATAGCTGAAATCTCCGGGTAGACCGAATCTTCAATCCCGGCACCGCATTTTCCCAATAATAGACGGCATATGTCAAAGGCCCTCACGCCCCCATGTACTATGGGGTTTCGAACAATCAGTTGGAATTACCCAACATCTTGTAACCAAAATAGTTTTCACCACCGCATGCCTCAATCGCAATGTTTCTACAGGCCGCAGGCAACGTCAGCTGACCCTTTCAGATGCCTCATCGTCAAAGGAAAAGTATTCGTCCTGAACGATCGGCTTACGGCCGGCAAACCCTTCGTAAAGAGTGTGCCAGTGGCTCACTGATTGCTCCCCAATCTTCCAGCAAAGGTACGCCGGTTCACCCAAACGTAACGTCGGAAAATCAACAAGGCCCAGGTCCACGTCTTTCAAAAGGCAGCCCAGATTCTTCAGTTCGGCCGCAAGCCTCGAGATTTCCATCGTCACCTCTTCAAGTCGCCTTCGCTTGGCCTGATAGGTCGAGCGGTCCATCGAATCCGCGCTAACTTCGCTCAACTCATCAGTCAGGGAGTCCAGTTCGGTCTCCTTTACAACGATATTTTCTACCAGTCTACGCACCTGGGGCAAAATTTTGTTCGCGCTTTCAGGAGTAAAGGCTCTACGCCCATTCAAAACCTATGACCAACCATTAATGAATCGGACCGACATAAACATATTCCGATAAAACGAGCACCGTAAGCTGGCAAGCTTATCAACCTGTTCACATCGTCTTCCAAAGTGCTACGCACATGTCGACCGAACAAGAAGAATACATAATCTATGCAAAAAACAAATCGGAAGTAACCGAAGAAGAAAAGGAAAGACTGATGGTGGTGGCACAAAACAGCCTTGCAGAAGTAAGGGAAAACGAACGCGGTTCCATCATGCTCGTGTTTCCAGATAACTTTCAGGCACGAGAATTCAGGGAGAAACTCAAAAACTATTACCCGAACTGGGCTATGAGGAGACGCAGACAGCCCTCCGGCGCCAACACGGCTCAAGCCTAAACTTATTTGTGCGGCGGCAGACTGGTGAGAGATTTATGAGCAAAGACTTGGAGCTGTCTCCCGAACGCCTTGCACAAGCAGCCGCCAGAATTGTTGAAGAACAAAACGAATGGAGGGGCAAAGACACGCTCAACCTGATCGCAAGCGAAAACGTGATGAGTCCCGCGGCAGCACAGCTAACGCTATCCGATTTCGCATACAGATACGCGGAAGGAGAAGTGGGTAGAAGATATTACGAGGGCACCAAATACGTGGACGAGCTGGAGTCGCTTTGCGAGAAAGCGTTCAACAGCCTGTTCGGCTCAGACTACTCAAACGTTAAGCCGCTTTCAGGAGCTCAGGCAAACCTTGCGATCTTCATGTCGTTCGCGACGCCCGGAGACGAGGTAGCCAGCTTTGACGTTCCAAGCGGCGGCCACATAAGCTACAGGGAATTCGGTGCGGCAGGGTGCCGCGGGCTCAAAGTAAACGACATACCCTTCGACCCTGTTGAGTTCCGCTTGGACTACGATCGATTTACACAGCTTGTAAGAGAAAAAAGAGGTAAACTCAAAATAGTGACATTGGGTGGCAGCCTTATACTGTTTCCTCACCCAGTCCGGGAGGTGTCTAAAGTGCTCGCAGAGGAGTCCGGCACCTCGGAGGTTATTCTTCATTATGACGCCGCCCACGTGCTTGGGCTCATAGCAGGAGGCCTCTTCCAGAAACCGTTTGAAGAAGGCGCTCAGGTAATGTCCAGTTCCACTCACAAAACCTTTCCCGGCCCGCAAGGCGGAGTTGTGCTGGCCAAGGGCTTGGAGCCTCCGAAGATTGCGGCGATTCGTAGGTCGATTTTCCCGGGCCTGGTTTCAAACCACCATCTCCACCGCCTCCCAAGCCTACTGTACACCCTTGCAGAGATGATGCGTTTCGGATCCGCTTATGCCTCGCAAACAGTCTCGAATGCGAAAAAACTGGCTAAAGCTTTGAGCGACAATGGATTCAAGGTCGCCGGAGAGGCAAAAGGGTATACAGAGTCCCATCAGGTAGCATTCGATGCGAGCGACGTGGGAGGGGGAACCGCTGCCTCAACACTCCTGGCATCTGCAAACATAATCACTAACAAGAACCTTCTCCCAGGGGAACCTCTTTCAAATTCCAGGAACCCATCGGGGATAAGACTGGGAGTGCAGGAGATGACGAGGCTGGGCATGGGGGAAAAGGAAATGTACACGATCGCTGAACTCTTCGATCAACTTCTGCATAAGAAGGCGGATCCTTCGTATATAGCTCAAAGAGTCAGGTCGATGAGGAAGGAGTTCAGAACCGTGAAGTATACCTTTGGTTCACCCTGAGTCAGTCAACCACGCTTGGAACTTTGCGGCTCGAAGGGTTTATCATTTACGGGGCTCGAGTCAAAACATGTCTACGAGTCACTCGGCTTTGGAGTATTCGGTACACGTTAGCCCTGAGCACGAATCGTTCAGAGGAATTGTTCGGGAATTTGCTGAAAAAGTGATCCTACCTAAGGCCGCGGAAATAGACAGAACCAACAACATGGATCCGGAAGTGTTGTCCAAGGCGGCTGAACTTGGTTTGTTTGGCATACCATTTCCAGAAGAATACGGTGGCAGCGGTGGCGACGAGCTCATGTTGGCTCTTGCGGTAGAAGAGCTGACGAAGGCCTCCGCGGCCTGCGCCACCGCGATAATGGCGAGCTACCTAGTCTCCACACCGCTCTTCCTGTTCGGCACGGAAGAGCAGAAGAAAAAGTATCTCCCCGACCTCGCAACCGGACGCAAGCTAGGAGCCCACGGGATGACGGAGCCGGACGCAGGCTCGGACATAGCGGGCATAAAGTCTACCGCTGTAAAGAAGGACGGCTACTACGTGCTCAACGGTCGAAAAATGTTCATAACTAACGGGGATAAAGCGGACATATACCTTCTGTTCGCGAGGACGAGTCCACCTGAACCCCAGAAACGCCACAGGGGTATTACTGCGTTCATAGTTGAAAAAGGCGCCAGCGGCTTCAGAGTTGGGCAAAGAATCGCTGTTACAGGCCTACGCGGCGAGCAACCGGTAGAACTGGTTTTCAACGACCTCCAAGTCCAGGCTGAAAACGTGCTTGGAGAAGTAGGGGGAGGGGCAAGAATTGCGCTTACAACCTACGATCACGGTAGAATAGGCGTCGCGTCGCAGGGTGTGGGCCTTGCGCAGGCCGCTCTCGACATAGCGTTACGCTATTCGGTTCAGAGACAAACCTTCAACAACTATCTTCTGAGCTACCAGCAGGTTCAGTTCAAGATAGCTGATATGGTGGCTGCGGTTGAAACCAGCCGCCTGCTAACTTACTGGGCGGCGGCTCTCTGTTCTTCAGGCAAAAATTTCATAAAGGCAGCCTCGATAGCAAAGGTTACTGCCACAGAGGCGGCTGAGCGCAACGCGCACAACGCCATGCTTATGATGGGTGGATACGGTGTGGCAGTGGAGTCCGGAGTGGAACGCCTGCTGCGCGATTCGCAGGTAATCAAAACCTATGAGGGCACAAACGACATTCAGAGGCTCACCATAGTTAGGGAAACCGCCAAAGAAATGGGCCTACCCATCTAGGCTCTGCAACCCACCCGCGGTCGTGACCCATGATCAAACAACTGTTCGACGGAGTATACGTGTATCAGGGAGAAGGCTCTGACATGCTCATGACGCTGAACCTTGTTCCGGGAGTCAGGGTCTACGGTGAAAGACTTTTGAAGCATGATGGTCAAGAGTTCAGAGCATGGGATCCCTACAGAAGTAAGCTCGCCGCCGCAATCAAAAAGGGGCTTCGGGAGCTGCCAATTGTTAAAGGCTCACGGGTGCTTTATCTCGGAGCCGCCTCCGGGACCACCGTGAGCCACGTGTCGGACATAGTTGGCCCATCAGGTGTTGTCTACGCCGTCGAATTCTCCGCCCGATCGATAAGGGAGCTTGTTATGGTGTCGGAACGTAGACAAAACGTGATACCCATTCTCGCGGATGCGAGGATACCCACTGAATACAGGCACTATGTGTCCGCAGTAGACGTGATCTACTCTGACGTGGCTCAGCCCGAACAGGCCAAGATAGTGTTGGATAACACCCACGTCTTCCTTAAAGACAACGGTTGGGCTATGGTTTCGGTTAAAGCGAGAAGCATAGACGTGGCTGCGGACCCACATTCACTGTACTCACGAGAAATCTCGACTATGGAGAAAGACGGGTTCACCATTGTCCAAGCATTGGAACTTGAGCCGTTTGAAAAGGATCATGAGTTTGTGGTTGCAAAGCACGCCTTACAGAGAGCCCAGGCTTAGTTTTCCGGTTATTTGCGAAGCTGTTTTCCAGCTTGTGCGCACGCAGGAAGGCAGCGCTCCATTGTGAATGTAAAAATCCCTCACAAATCTTCTGGTTTTGGGGTCGCTGGGATAGCCGCTTCCGACGGGCCCGTAAACCTTCTCCAGCTCCTTGATTCTTCTGTCGCGGGTAACTTTCGCAATCACCGAGGCAGCACCTGTTATCACGTAGCGCTCGTCAGCACTGTGTTCTGAGATAAAGTGAACGTTGGAAACAAGCTCTGACAGTCTGGCACCCCACCTGTATTCGTTTACGTCTACGGCGTCGACGTACACTTTCCCGCATTCTAATGCTTTCGCTATTGAGGCCATCTTCTGGAGCTCTATTTCGTTGAGATTCACTCCCCTCTTAATCCTGGAGTCTATCTCAGCAGGATTTACTTCCAAAACCTCAACTTTTTGAGCCAGCCTCCTTATCTGGTCATAGAGGATTTCTCTACGTCTCGGGCTCAGCTGTTTGGAATCTTTTACACCGATCGCTGCCAACTCCCTGATGGAGTCGTCGTCCGCTCCAACGCCGGCAATTACAAGCGGTCCCAGAAGCGCCCCCCTGCCTGCTTCATCAATTCCTCCGACGCACCCGACCAGACTTGAGTCACCCATTGCGCTGCGACGCATGAAAGCATTTAACAATGTTGATGTGGAGTACGCGGAAGCGGCTTGGAAAAGTATTCGCGCATCACAGAGGGACGTGCAACCATATTCACATATCCTTCTACACAGTATCTGGACAAATTTGGGCGGCCCGCACCATGGAAGGCTCCGGTCTTCTACAATCCCGCCGGTAAAACGACAAGAGACCTGAGCGTGGCGCTATCCTCCTGCACTGGACGAAAGATACGCATGCTGGATGCTATGTGTGGTACCGGCGTGCGCGGCATACGTGTGGCACTTGAGGCGAACGCGGACCGCGTTGTGCTAAACGACATAAACCCTGAAGCCATAGCGCTTGCCCTGCTCTCGTCAAAGGAAAACGGTGTCTCCGACAGAGTCGACCTGCAATCCATGGGGACGAACGCCCTGTGCGCTCTATCCGACTATTCGCAGGGCTACGACTACGTTGACATAGACGCCTTCGGCTCCTGCGCTCCGTTCGTGCAGAACGGACTGGTTGCCGCCGCCAACGGCGGCATGCTGGCAGCGTGTTCAACTGACG
>JAVZLA010000028.1:0-20436 GCA_038883995.1 Thermoprotei archaeon
AACACCAGGCCTCCCTTGCCCAGTGACTTTACGCGTGAAACCACTTCTTGCAGCATATCTCCCCGCACGGACACCGCTATGTCGGTGATGTTTCTCAGGTACCCAGTCGAGGAGCCTGCTTCGAACCCGAGCAGCTCTCTGAACAACCTTACCTTCATTCCACGAGGCCTTGCGGTGGCGCTTGAAACAACCAGTTTTCCCAAGTCGGTGTGTGATTTCTTGTATGCTTCTATTTCAGAAGTTATACGCCTGTACTCTTCCAAAGTGGCCTTAACTTCATCCGAGTCGCCGAGGCCTTGGCTGAACAGCCGCGCCAGCTTCATACGTCTCTTAATGGCCTCGAATGCAAGCGCCCGAACAGGTTCATCGAAGCCCAGAAGCGTAAGCACTCTGTCGATGTTAAGACTCTTCCTCAAAAGGGAATCAACGTCATCCACAAGCGCGTAGTCGAATCTGTGATTGGAGATGGTATCGAACACTCTGCCGAGGCCCATGCTGGTTACTACAACTATTTTCGCTTCTCCGCTGACAGCCATGGCAAGAGCGGTCTTCTTGGCCTTCTGTGTTTCTTCTCCGTGAACCTCCGCGATGGGGATGGAGGCTCCGATCTTTTCGCACCCTTTCTTGATCCACTGGGCTGTCTGCCTTGCGAGGAGCGCGGTCTGAGACACAACCAGCACGCGCCGGCCCTTCATAGCTTGGTAGAGGGCGAAGACGTATGCGAAAGTTGTTTTACCCACACCCGTCGGGGCAATTATCGCAAAGCTCTCTCCTCTTATGCTTCTTTTCGCCCAAGTCAACTGCGCACTCCAGGGTTTACTGCCCGTCAGCTCAACGAACAACTTTTCAAACTCGTCGACGGCGACGTCAAGCTCTACGAGGCGCGAATATTCAGCCAGACTTCCGGCCTTGTTTAAGAGCGTGTATACCGTACGTCTGAATTTTTCATCTCTTTTACCGTTAGCCAGCTTGCCTGGAATGTCGCGTAGACAGGATTCACATGGCAGCCCTAGCTGGAGGCGTTCCCCGCTTATCTTTCCATGACAATTGGGACAGCCTCCCATGAAGGTGGCAATGCTCATGCGAATCATGAAGCTTATCTCGACTCCAATATAGACTTTTTGGAAGGAGCCATGAAGCGCGGCGGAGCCTGAGGGCCAGAATAATTAGTTTCGGGTCACGATGAGGCAAAAAGGGGTCAAACTTTCGCGCACACCCCTCCCCTATGAGGTGGACTTCCTTCTGCGTTCACGGCGATTCAGAACAGTGTTTGCGGGAACACTTTCAGAAGACTGCACAATCGTGCCAGGATACATCACGCTTCCAACCCCAAGGCGAGCCCTGTTGCCTATAATGGCCCCCAGCTTGCTCACGGCTCTTCCCTCCCTGATGACTGGCTCAAGCCTCGCGTACTCCTGCTTCTCGTCGGATTCCAGAGTGCTGACTGTCGTTACATGTGGCTCGAAAACAACTTCCCTTCCAACCACGCTGTTACCTATGAAGCATCCGGTACCGATGTACGTATGAGGCTGAATCACACTTGAGCTAACCTCAGAGTAAGCCCCAACTCTCACTCCTTCTTCAAGAGAGGACCCGCCATGGACAAGCGCACACGTACCCACGTATGCGTTCCTGCCGATGTAGGCAGGACCCCTTATTACGGCGAAGTGCTCGATCGTGGCGCCTGCCTCTATCACGACAGGTTGCTCAATTACTGCGGAAGACGAAATCTTCGCCGACGAGTCGACCGAGCCAGCACTCATAGTTTCCTGAAGTTTGCTTGCTGCCGTTGTAAGATCCCAAGGGAAGCCTAAGTCAACCCAGGCTCCGTTCCATATTGAGGTCGATAGAAGGAAGCTTTTGGAAAACTTTGTCAGTGCATCTACGAAATCTGAAGCGTCAGCGCAGAACTCGAAGAAATCCGGGGGAAGGACGAACGCTCCCGCCAGCACTCTTGTACTCGTTTCCTCCTCTGTTGGCTTCTCCACTATCTTTTCAACGAATCCCTCACTGTTTGTGAAAACGGACCCGTAAGTCTTCGGCTCTTTAAGGGCCACAACCGCCGCAGTCGGATACCCGCCGGCGCCTGCTGCATCAACAACAGAGGGGTAAAACCCTTTGGAGGCCACTATGTCCCCGTACGCAAGAAGGAAGCTTGAACCTCCCAGTTTGGGTCGCAGAATTTTAGCGGCGGCCTTAACGGCGCCCAGTACCCCACTTTCCCTTTGTTGGGCGAAGCCGACCTCTAAGCCGAGTTCTCCGCATACGTTCTTTGCCTCCGCAAGGAGGTCGTCCGACGTCGACCCATGTACAACTATGACTCTCCTGACAGATGAATCGTGAAGACCTTCCAGTATCCGATGCAAAACAGACTTACCCATCAGGTGAAGCATCGACTTGGGCACTCCGTCTGAAATAGGGCGCATTTCTGTTCCTTCGCCTGCACAGAGCACGATCGCGTCTCTAATGTTTGGAGAAACTTCGCTCATGACATCACTCCACCGTAACGGTTTTCGCAAGGTTTCTGGGCCTGTCTGGATCGAGTCCACGCTGCAAAGCCAAATAGTAGGCCAGCAGTTGCAGGGGCGGCGCGAAAAGCATCGTGTTGATGTAATCGTATGAATACCACAGTCTGATGGCGTAGTCCATTTCCTG
Source organism: Thermoprotei archaeon (assembly GCA_038883995.1). Lineage (GTDB taxonomy): Archaea > Thermoproteota > Thermoprotei_A > Marsarchaeales > Marsarchaeaceae > JAMDBQ01. The sequence continues at coordinate 2,656 of JAVZLA010000028.1, forward strand.
TGTAGCCTGAAGATCTCTGGGGATAAGTCCGATCACAAATGCTCCGCGGCTCTTCATTTCCATGAGGTTCGACAGCATATGCTCTGAGGCGCTGCTATCAGAGAACACGAATGCTACCGGAAATCCCTGGGATACCAGGCTTATCGGCCCGTGTTTCGACTCCCCAGCTTCATACGCTTCCGCGTGGATATAAGACACTTCCTTTATCTTTAAAGCTCCCTCACGCGCCAGAGAGACGCCTGTCCCTCGACTCAGACAATACATGCTCGCTTCCCGTGAGATGAATCGAGCGAGTTCGCGCGTGCGTGGTTCGCTCAAGTTAATGTTCCGCTCAAGCAATGCGGGCGATTGGCGCATACCAGTCTGGAAGTCCTTCACGTCTGATTCATCCAGCTGCTTGGAGACGAGCCCAACCATCGCCGCTAGGGTTTCAAGCAAAGCCACCTGTGTAACAAACGTCTTGGTGGCTGCCACACCCAGCTCCGGTCCTGCCTTAGTGTATAAGGCGAGATCCGATTCTCTTGCCAGCGCACTGTCCAGTATGTTTGAAACAGCTATGACTTTGGCTCCTCTGCTCTTAAAAGCCCTTGCGCCCAGCAATGTGTCGATCGTTTCACCTGACTGGCTGACAGCGACAACAACGTCTCCTTTTCTCACCGATTCAGAGTGCAACTGATACTCGGACGAAACAACCGGAAGACCAGGCCTCTTCGAAAACAGTAGGAGGGCGTCTCTTGCCGCGGTCGAAGCATGGTAGGCGGTGCCCGCTGCAAGCAGGTAAATGTTCTCAGCCTGAGCAACGATTGTCGCGGCTTCCGAAAGGCTTCTGCTGTGTTCAATCGATTCTATGGTTTCATGCAGCACCTGGGGCTGTTCATATATTTCCTTTAACATGTAATGCGGGTAGCCGCCCTTACGGGCAAGTTCAGGGGTCCAGGAAACGGTCCTCAGGCGTGCTTCCGTGTTTATTCTCTTCCCGTTCACAACGCTGACGACCACTATTTCTCCGTTCACAGAAGCGTATCCGGCCTCATCATCGTCTAGCACTATCACCCTGTTCGTGTACTCAAGAAACGAGGGTATGTCACTGGACACATAGGTTGCGTTGTCCGACACACCCAAGACTAGCGGGGAGTTCTTCCTTGAGAAAAAGACTCTATCCGGCGCCTGAGTGCACAGAACAACCAGCGCATAAGACCCCTGGATGGTGTTTACCGCCGACAGAAATGCGTCGAACGGCTCAAATCCTTCATCGAGCTTTTCCTCCACGATGTGCGCGAACACTTCGGTATCCGTGTCACTTTTGAAGACGTGGCCTCTCCTCTGTAGCTCCTTCTTCAGCTCCGCATAGTTTGAAATTATTCCGTTATGTATAACCGCCACTTGGTCTTTGCAATCCGTGTGAGGGTGGGCGTTCGCATCGCTCGGCTTACCGTGAGTCGCCCAGCGCGTATGGCCCATCACTATATCGGAATCCAATTCGTCAAAGTTTTGAGAAGCAGAGACAGCCGCAATCCTACCCTTTCCCTTCCTCACTACAAGTTTGCCCGATGACACGCATGCGACCCCGACAGAGTCGTAGCCTCTGTACTCCAGCCTCTCCAAACATAACCGTACAGTTTTTCCCGCTGTCACTTCGCGTACGGGGAGGCCAGTAGACCCAGTTTTAACGAAGGCTATTATTCCGCACAAGCCAGTATACGATCCAACGCGGGATAAGTTAAATGTTCGTGTAAAAAGTGGGCTTAGTGCTTCGCCGCCGAATCCTGCTTCTGTGCGCCGCCCTGGGATTCAGCGGGCTTGGAGCCCTCCTGATTTTCTTTTTGTTCGGTGCTGGGCTTCTGTTCAGTAGAAGATTCGAACGATTTCTCGTCGGGCACTATGGGTTTCGTCGTAACCATAACCCACCCGAGCCATATAGCTATGCCCGAGACGCCTACAACGATTATCCACGTTATCAGTTTGACCGCGAACAAAGCGTACCTGTCGACCCCTGGAACCCATAGGACAGCAGAGTAAACAACCAGTATTATCACGAATGCTGTCAGAATCAGTCCTCCCACGGCACGTTCGCTAACCATGATGTCTCAGTGCTTCCAAAATGGTTAACCCTTTAAAAAGCTTTTCAGACACGTGTGCCGCTTCAGAGTGTGGGAGGATGGGGTATCATGCAGACACCGACTCCCAGCTGGCCCCTACTTTTTTACGCGTTCAGTTCCTCCTGAGAAAATCGTAGGAGAAGCCAGCTTCATGGGACAAGCGTAACAACCGCTTCGTAAAGGTCTTTGAATACATGAACAGGTTTCTGCTTGCCCCTGAGCCGGCTAACCTGCTCTGGCTGGGTCACTCCCGTAAGCACCAGAACCGAACGGCAACCGTTTTCATTCGCCATACGGATATCGGTTTCAGGCCGGTCTCCCACCATAACGATTTCCACTCCACCCGCTTTCTGGAGGAGCCTGCTACTTAAAGCGTGAAAATAGTTTTTGGAAGGCTTCCCCATGACTCTTGGTTTTCTGCCTGTGCATGCGTTGACGGCTGCGATCATGGCTCCGGCTCCAGGTAGTTCGGTTCCTCCGCTTGGATACGTTTTATCGGTGTTGGTTGCTATGTAGACTGCTCCCTTCCTGATTGAAGCCATGGCTATCGAAAGCTTATCGTAGTTGAAGCCTGAGTCGAGGCCGACAACCACCATTCCCTCCGTAGCCGAGTCAGTGACGACGTATCCGTGTTCTCTGAGTTTGGTGACAACTCCTTCTTCTCCCAGAACGTAGATACCCCTGCGCATTTTTTCGTGTAGCTCAGTGTGTTCTTTAAGGTAGTGTATCAGTGAGTCGCATGATGTGAAAATTTCGTCTATAGCAACTTCTATGCCCATGTTCCCTAGCTCCAGAGAAACCCGCTCGGCGGACTTCGTCGAATTGTTGGTTGCAAGAATGAAGGGCACGTGTCGCAGCCGGAGATGCCTTAGAGCTTCCGCCGACCTCTCAACAGCGACCGATCCTCTTTTGACGACGCCGTCGATGTCTATCGCGAATCCCAGGCCTCGGTCAGTTCCCCTGGCATGTTTGCTGGAAGCGTTCATCGTAAACGCAATCGCAGGCACGCCAATATAGGTGTCCCTCGCACGCCAGGGGCTCCGCGGGCAGGCGCCGTTCAAAGCCGGCTAAATTCTGAAACCAAACAAACCTGTCTTGGAGCCTTCCTTCTCAAACTCTTTCAGCAGCTGCTTTTGCTTTTCGTTGACCTTGTCGGGTAACCTGACATTCACTTCTACCAGGAGGTCGCCTTTCCTGCCTCCCCTCAATGAGGGCATCCCTTTTCCCCTGAGCCTGATAACAGTGCCCGGCTGGGTTCCCTGAGGTACTTTGACTTCCTCTTCGCCACCGTAAGGGTTGGGAACCCTAACCACGCAGCCGAGAATCGCGTCAACAAACGATATTTCTCTTCTGCACACGAGGTCGTTTCCCTCGCGCCTGAGTTCCGGGTGCGGCTCTACTTTAACCCTGATGTAGAGGTCGCCCGGCTGGGATCCTGGAGACGCTATATCGCCCTGCCCCTGAACCCTCAGGGTGGATCCGTCGTCCACGCCTGGAGGAACAGTCACCTCAACAGTCCTGTGCCTACGGGCTACGCCCTTACCCCTGCACACTCTGCAGGGCTTTTCAATGATTTTACCCGAACCGCCACACCGAGAGCAGGGCATAACCTGGACGGTCATCCATCCCCCCATCCGTCTCTGAGCGCGCACCTGGCCAGAGCCATGGCAGACCGCGCACACCTGCGCAGAGTAACCGGGCTGAGAACCTGAGCCACCGCACTCGTAGCAGGGCTCAAGCCTGTCCACCTCAACACTGAGGGTTCTGCCGTTCGCTGCGTCAGCCAGACTCAGCTTAACATCCGCGACCAGGTCTGCGCCCCTTTCAACTGCGGCCGCTCTGGACCATTGTCCTGGCCCCCATCCTCCGCCAAAGAATGTTCTAAAGATGTCTTCGAAGCCTCCGAAACCGAAGCCGCTGAACACGTCGCTGAAGTCTGCGCCTCTGAAGATGTCCTCCTCGCTGTAGCTTCCTTCTATCCCTGCGTGACCGAACTGATCGTACCTGCGTCTCTTCTCATCGTCAGAGAGGACTGCGTAAGCCTCTGAAATCTCTTTAAACGTCTCCGCTGCCCCGGGATCCTTGTTTCTGTCAGGATGATATTTCAGAGCCAGCTTCCTGTAAGCCGCTTTGATTTCATCTTTACTCGCGTTTCTGGATACTCCCAGAACCTCGTAGTAGTCCCTTTTCTCCGGCAGCAGGACCACCTGCTAGGCTGCGCCTATTCCTTGACCTTGTATTCGGCGTCAACATACTGCTGCTTGTTGTCTTTCGAATTCGACGAGTCGGCTTGTGCGCCTTGGGCGCCTGGAGTGCTCTGTGCCTGCTGAGACACAGACTGGTACACTGACGCCCCGACCGCCTGTATAGCTTGGGCAAGCTCCTGACTCTTTGACTTTATAGATTGGGTTTCCTTTGCGGATATTAGGTTCCTCAGATCGCGGATCAGTGTCTCTATTTTCTCTCTGTCTTCTTTCTTGACCTTATCCTTGAGTTCGTTCAGTGTTTTTTCGGAAGTGTATATCAGCGAATCCGCTTCGTTAACGGCTTCTGCAAGCTCCTTCGCTTTCCGGTCCTGTTCTGCGAATTGTTCAGCTTCCTTCATCATCCTTTGCTTTTCTTCCTCGCTGAGTTTTGTGGAAGCAGTTATCGTTATTTTCTGCTCTTTGCCCGTCCCAAGGTCCTTGGCTGAAACATGAAGTATCCCGTTCGCGTCTATGTCGAATGTCACTTCTATCTGCGGCACGCCTCTAGGCGCAGGGGGAATACCCACCAAGTTGAATTGGCCAAGAGACATGTTGTCCGCCGCCATCGGTCTTTCACCCTGCAGCACATGTATGGTTACCGCAGTCTGGTTGTCGGCTGCTGTTGTAAACACCTGACTCTTCTTTGTGGGGACGGTTGTGTTTCTTTCTATTATCTTTGTGAACAAACCGCCCAGTGTCTCCACGCCTAGTGATAGAGGAGTGACGTCCAGCAGCACGATGTCCTGTTTCAGTTGGCCCACGAGGGCGGCTCCCTGGTAGGCTGCTCCTATGGCCACACATTCCATGGGGTCTATGCCTTGTTCCGGCTCCTTGCCTAAGGTTTCCTTTATAAACCGCCTTATTATCGGCATCCTTGTTGGGCCGCCCACAAGTATCACTTTGTCAATCTGTTCAGGGGTGAGCTTCGCATCCTTTATGGCCCTGAAAAGCGGCTCCTTGCATCTCTCCAACAGAGGGGAAACCAGCTCCTCTAACTTTGCCCTACTAAGCTGCATCAACAGGTTTTTGGGTCCTGTAGAAGACATAGCGATGAACGGAAGATTGACCTCAGTGGTTAGAACCGATGAGAGCTCAACCTTTGCTTTCTCAGCCGCTTCCCTAACACGCTGCATGGCAGTGGTATCGGATTTCAGGTCGATGCCTTCCTTGCGCCGGAATTCCGACACTATGTAGTCTATCAGAACGTTATCCATATCGGTGCCGCCGAGATGGGTGTCTCCGTCAGTGGCCTTTACTTCGAACACTCCGGCAGCAAACTCCATGATCGTTACGTCGAAGGTGCCGCCTCCGAACTCGAATATCAGAATCTTCATCTCTTTGCCGGTTTTATCTATGCCGTAAGCCAGTGCAGACGCCGTGGGCTCGTTTATTATCCGGATGACTTCAAGTCCGGCGATTTCACCCGCATCCTTTGTCGCCTGACGGAAGTTGTCGTCGGCGTGGGCTGGAACGGTTATCACCGCTTTTTTGATCTGATCCCCTAGGTAGGTTTCCGCGTCGCGCTTTATTTTTTGAAGTATGAACGCGGAAATCTGTTGCGGAGTATACTCTTTGCCGTAGACCGTTACCTTCTTGCCGGTTCCCATCAGCCTTTTTACGGCAATCACAGTGCCCTCAGGATTCTGGATTGCCTGTCTACGCGCTGGCTCGCCGACAAGTAGCTGCCCGTCTTTAGTGAACGCAACAACAGACGGGAACGCTTTTCCGGTCAACGTAACTCCTTCCGCCGCAGGTATAACCACTGGCCTGCCGTCCACTATTACGGCCGCCGCTGAGTTGCTTGTGCCCAAGTCTATTCCCAGAACTTTTTCAGCCATTTTCATTTTTCACCTCAACCTTTTTCTTCGAAACCTTAACCATCGAAGGCCGCAGCACCCTGCCGTTCAGGATGTAGCCGGCCCTGACTTCCTCAATAACCGTGCCTTCCGGTTTGTCTGACTCTACCGTCTGAACCGCTTCATGATAGTAGGGGTCAAAGACTTTGCCCAGCGCCTCAATCTTTGAAACACCTGAAGCCTTCAGAATTTCCTCAAGCTTCCTCTGAATCAGCTCTATGCCCTGCACGACCGCTGGGTCTGCTTTTCCGCGAACCATTGTCAGAGCACTTTCAACGGTCTCGATAAGGTCTATGAAGAGTATTGAATACCTTTCGTCTGCCCTTACCTTGAACTCCTCTATCTCTCTGGCTGTTCGCTTTACCAGATTCTGGTAGTCTGCCTGAAGATACTTCAGTCGGGTCTCGAGTTCGCTTCTCAGAGAACGCTCCTTTTCGAGTTCAGAATCCAAGGAGTTCGCCGCTGTTTTACTGTCCTGGCGCTGGACTTTGGCTTGTTCTTCAACCTTTTTGTCGGTTGGTTGGGTTGCGGACGACATGGTAGTTGACAGGGTGATACGACAGAAGTCGATATTTAAGTTTAAGTTACTGACCTTCGTTTGTGTGGGTGACGCATCCAGCCTGTGACTTCGTTGAACTGATTCCATCCGACAGATCTAAAGTGGAGTAACATTTGGCGCCTAATTCCCTTAAGAATAGCCGGGTTTCAGGTAAAGTGTGCCCTGTTTCGGCGCCTAACCAAAAAGGCTTTTACTATGCAGGCACTGAGCCCTCATAATGAAAGCGCTCATCCTTGCAGGCGGGTTCGGGAAGAGATTGAGGCCGCTAACCGAAGACACTCCGAAGCCTCTGCTCAGGGTTTCTGGTAAGCCGATAATGGCATGGCAGTTCGAGTGGCTCAAAGCCCATGGTATAAATGAGATAGTTGTGTGCGCAGGCTACCTGAAAGAAAAGATCGTGTCCGAAGTGGGCAGCGGCACAAAGTATCAGGTCAAAGTGGGCTACGTGATAGAGGAGGAACCGCTTGGTAAAGGGGGAGCAATCAAAAACGCAGAGCAGTTTCTCAGAAACGAAAGCAAGTTTCTTGTTTTGAACGGTGACGTACTCACCAACATTGACCCCGAACCACTTTTGAAGGCCCTTAAAGGGAACACCGTTGGCTGCATGGCGGTGGTTCCTCTACCATCGCCTTACGGCATAGTAAAGTACGATAAGAACACGTTGAACGCCAAGGAATTTCTCGAGAAACCCAAGCTGACCGATTACTGGATAAACGCGGGCGTATACGCGTTTACCCCGGAAATATTCAGCTGGCTGCCGGAAAAAGGCGAAATCGAGGAATATACTTTTCCGCGTTTGGCTGAAAGAAAGATGCTCGCTGTGAGAGAATACGCGGACGCGTTCTGGACAAGCGTTGACAGCCACAAAGACCTTGAGGAAGCCTCTAAAATTTTGGATGGGGAAAAAGACAGCGTGCTCGAATCCGCTTAGTTTAGCGTATGACCCTGTACCTCAGACGCACTTCGCCCGAAACACGCCTAGCCTCGACGAGCTGTAATCGGGTTTTCTGTCGCCCTCCAGTAAACACTGGAAGACCCTTCCCTATAATCCAAGGCTCAATGTCAAAGACCATTTCGTCCAGGAGGCCCGCCTTCAGGAACTGGGTGTTCAGGTTTGCTCCGCCTCCCAGTAGAACTGATCGGAACCCCCTCTTCTCTATTTCAGCTAGAATGCGTTCGGGGCTGCCCTGTACACGCACTACCCCAAGAAGGGTGTCCGCGGGCTCTAAGGGGCGACGGGTTGCAACCATAACCGTCGTGTTGTGCAGTCTATGCAGTTCTCCGGCGGATTTTATCATGTCAAAGGTGCGTCTACCGAACAACACGCACTTCTTTTTCTTCGCATACAAGGTAAATCGAATCCAGCTTCTTTTCGGGATGAAGCCAACAGAGCCAGATGAATCGGCGATCATGAAGTCAACCGAGCATGCTACGTATAGCACTGTTCGCACGACGAAAGCAGCCTCTTAAACTAACTAAGCCTTTTCGGTATAAAGCCAGTTCCCGCGGGCGCCTGTTGAATGCGCTGGCGCGGAAGCATTCATCAAAAGCGTCTGAGCTCGATCGTTCAACACCGGCCGCTCTCGTTAGGGTTGCTCCGACCTGGCGGCCAGATAGCGGCGACGCCTATTTCTCTACGTTGCCGGCTTCAAAGGAAACGTTTGGCGAACACTCTGAGCGAGTCCAGTTGAACTCTGAGGCTGGTTTTACCGTTGTGGTTGGGTGCGACAACCACGTAGTTGACTCCCATTTGGTCAAGCGCTGACAGAACATCCGAATTCAACTCCATGTTAGATCCCAAAACCAGCCTTCTTTCACCCTGGGGGCTCACGTATTCGTTGACCTTGATTTCCGGGTTGAGCGCTATCCTGACGCACACCTGCTTGGAGTTGCCGGAACCCATGCGTTTGAAGCGTTCGACCATGGGTCTGAACACCTCCAAGGGATAGGCGTTAGGGTGCCAGGCGTCTCCGACTTCGGCCGCTCGTTTCATCGCTGCGGAAGAGTTGCCGGCTATCCAGATTGGCACCTTTTTCTGAACGGGTTTCGGGTCGAATACCGCAGCTGAAAACTTTTTCCCCGTAACCTTCCCGCTAAAGCTGACTGGATTGGAGTTCTCCCATAGCAGGCGGATGGCTTCGAGTGCTTCGTCCACGAATTTTCCACGCGTATGGAACGGGGCTCCAAGGTAGTTGAATTCGGTCTCGTTCCATCCGGCTGCTACCGCTAACATAAGGCGTCCACCGCTGTAACAGTCTATGGTGGCCAGCTGCTTGGCTGCTACAATCGGGTTACGTAGAGCGAGAACCAGGGATGAAATTCCGAGTTTGACTTCGGAAGTTACTCCCGCCAGATAGGCGAGAGAGGTAAGGCTTTCGTATATTCTTTCGTAGGGCGTTCCACTGTCTTTGGGCATAAGTATGTGGTCGGTCACCCAGACCGAATGATACCCTAGGTCCTCGGCTTCCACCGCTGTCTCTCTGACAATGTCAGGAGAGGACACCTCTCCGTAATTGCTCAGGCATACTCCAAACTTCATTTCGTATTAGTTCTGCGGGGAGGCGAATAATTTTTTCGAACCGAACGCGCTGTAGTAGACATCCAAAAGAGTGATATTTGCGTCGGTGTTTTGAGATTGGCTGCATTGGCTTCGACTGTGTTTGTTTCAGTGGACCTGGAAGGGATAACGGGGGTTGTGCATCCGGTTCAAGCGGTGCCGGGGGAAAGGGACTATCCACGCTTCAGAAAAATCATGATGCGTGAGGCGAACGCGGTAGTGGATGGCGCATTTGAGGCAGGAGCGGACTCGGTGATTGTGAACGACTCCCATGACGGCATGCTTAACCTTGAGATAGAAGGCTTGGATGAACGCGCCCAGCTTATCTCGGGCGTCAACAAGCCTCTCAGCATGATGCAGGGAATATCCGGAGACGTCGTGTGCGCGTTTTTCGTGGGATATCACTCAATGGCTTCCGGAATGGGTGTGCTCAGCCACACGATGACGACAATCGTGTCCAGAGCTTGGCTGAACGGTCAGCCTGCCAGCGAGGCGGTGATAAACGCCATGATTGCGGGCCAGTTCAACGTGCCTGTTGCGCTCATAGCAGGAGACCAGTACGCTGTCTCAGAGCTCAAGGCGGTGTGCCCGAAAGTCTACGGTGTTGTGGTGAAACAGGCGCTGGACAGGTATGCGGCTCTCAACAGGCCCATCGTGGAAGTGGAAAGGGAGCTTAAGCGCGCCGCGTCTTCCGCCGTAACCAACTGTTCTAAGATGAGCCCTTTCAAGCCGTCCACGCCTATCAGACTTCGAGTAGAGTTTTCGCAGCCTAACATCGCGTCAAAGGCGGCCCTCATGAATTCTGTTCAAAGGGTCGACGAGAGGACGGTGGAAATACAGGGAGACAACGGGCTTGAAGTTTGGGCAGCCTTCTACTCTTCTCTTTCTCTTGGTTCATCCGCAAAACAGGAGTCATATGGCTGAAGCTTTTTTGCCCGGGCGTTTCAGTGTTAGCTCTCAAAGGGGAATCGGCCCGCCGGCCGGGTAATAGGTTACCATGGCTTTCAGCGGCCCACTTACTATGAGGACTGGGAGTGTTAGGGTTTGGTTTCCGAGAGTGACCTGAACAGATGAAAGATCAGACAACACGTTCCAGAGCGTGCTTGAATCAAAGACTCCCACACCGTTTGAGAGTGAACTTATCGGCCCACCCTGCACAAACGAATAATTAACCATCTTCACATACGCGGGCAAGCTTACCGTTGAATTTGCCCGGGAATTCGCTCCTACGAGGTAAACTGTTGAACCGTATATTTCAAGGCTATAATGAGGCACGGCAACGCAAGAAGCTGACCCCGTGTTCGCCAGTAGACTGCTGGTTGGGTTTGAGGGCTGGCAGACGCCTGTGACCGGGTTTCCTGACGCAACAAAAAACTGCACGGTTATTCCGCTTGCGGCCGACACCAAAGCCCCAACTATCAGGATAAACAGGACAACGGCTCTGCGCAAGATTTGAACGCCTTGGATGCACACTGTTCGATAAACGTTACGACCTTAGAGCTTCTAGAGCTGCCTGGACGCCAGGACAAGTTGCCGGCTAAACCTGTGGCATGCGCGGCTCGTATTCCAAGCAGTTCCGGAACTACTGAATCTCAGGGTTTGAACGCCAGCTGGTTTGTGGGACTCGTGGTTTCACTCTAAACATGTCGTGGGAGCGGAGCCGCAAAGACGAGTTAAACCGGTGCTTCGGATATGTGTTCAACCATAAAACCTGAGCCTCGCCTATTTCTCAGGAACCGTGTTTGGTGCATCTCACCCCCCTTTTGAACCATGAACCTGGAAGAAGCTCCGGCTCCTGTTGGCGTCGGCTTTGAAAACTTATCCCTGGCCCTCCTCGGGTGCGATGAACTGTGTTCCCGACTGAATCATCTCAGCTATCTCATCTGTTTTGTATCCGCTTTTTACCGACCAGAAGTAGAAGCCCAGAGACACCACTATCATGACGAGGAAATCCCATGGGAAAGGAAATACTCCAATTCCACCGAAAGCTGATTCCCCAAGGTAGGATACCAGTGCCAAGGCGCCCATGTACGCCAGCAGCCATCCCCCTCCCTTCAGGCTTTGACGATTGAATATGTTGACACTAGAGCGGCCGGCGGCTCGGAACACAAAGTACACTATTAGGCCAAGCAGTATGGCTATCACCAAGTAGCCTACCAGAGGCCAACCAGACCAGTAAACAATGAGCGAAGCCCCTATGAACGCCATTGGGCTAAGGATTGAAGAGCCCTTAAGTTGGAAGGGTCTTTTCAGCTCTTTTGCTTCTCTTCTGAATACTGTGAGCGCGGAGCCTCCTACAACATACGTGAATACTGTGGATGAGCTGATAAACCCTACCAGCTTATACCAGCTTGGGAACGGTGCGAAAAAGATAAAGCCTATTATTAAAGAGGCGATGAGCGGAAGCACTGGGACTCTCGTTTTCTCGTTTATCGCTGTGGCCGCCTTTCCAAGGTAACCCAGCGTTCCCAAACCGTACAGCGTTCTCTGCGATGTGCCAAGATACACGTTCAGCGTCCCAGACGGTGAGACATACGCGTCAGCAAACAGGACGTAGGTGAGCGCCACAAGGCCCGCCGAGCTCGCTATGGTTGCGAAAGGCGCTTTAACTATGTTTCCGCTCAGCGCAGACCAGTCACCAGGCGTGACTCCGACAGAAGCCCAGTCTAAGTGACCTATAAACACGAATTGCAGAAAAGAATAAAGCAGAATACCTATGCCAACTGAAGCAATAGTGGCCCTGGGTATTGACTTTTGAGGGGTTTTCGCCTCGCCTCCGTAGTCGAGGGCCTGACGGAATCCCAGATAGGAGAACACTATCCCTGAAGTAGATATGGCTGCAAACACGCTGGGCCATCCATATGTAACGAAACCTGTTTTTAAGAAGAAATTAGAAACATTGAAACGGACAGCGAGAAGCAATATAACCGTGCCCACTGGTATGATCAGCTTCCACCAAGTCATCGCAGTATTCGTTTTACCCATAACCCTGATTCCGAAGTAGTTCAAGAAGAAGAAAAGCAGCATTAGTAAAGCCGCTAGCAGTATGCCCAAGCCTGACAGAACGCCGTTGGAGGCAACAAGCCCCGGAACATAGCTACCTGCATAAGTGATAACTCCCTCTGCTTCTACGGCCGGCACGGATACTGCGGAAAGAAAGTAGGCCCATCCGAAAAGAAATCCTGCAAGCCCCCCATGCGAATATTGTCCGTACCTCACTATGGCTCCGCTACGTGGGATCATCCCGCCTAGTTCTGCGTAGACGAGAGCAACCAAAAGCACTATGAGTCCGCCCACAATCCAAGAAACGATGGATGCGGGACCCGCCAGCATAGCTGCCCCCGAGGCAGCGAACAGCCAGCCTGAACCGATTATTCCTCCCAAACTCAAAAAAAGCAGGTCGGTTGTGTCAAGAACCCTCCTTAACTTAGTGTCAGAAGCCACTTGACCCATGTTTTTGCGTCTAGCGATTAATCCATCATGTACTTAACCTTTCTCATAAAATCTTATAAAAGATTAGTTAGCTCAAGGACGTCGGGTTTTATCTCGAGGCCCTGCCCGACGTCGTCTGTGACCGCTCCGACGCCGGTTTATCCTTTGTGTGCGAAGGCCGCTCAACCCGGTTCAACAGGAGGAGCCGTATGACTCGACCGTTTCTGCTGCAACCGATGTTCGCTCGTGACCGTTCTGTCAGGTGTACTCCACGTAGAACAGTGAATCCATCAGAGGCTGGCGACGTATAGGTGACGCAGAACCAGAAATAGACGCCCGTGCCGGGATTTGAACCCGGGTCAGAGGAGTGACAGTCCCCTATCCTAGACCGGACTAGACGACACGGGCTTTCGGAGAACAGTTTACCGCTGTCTAAAAGTGTTTCGGATAAGCAGCGGCCAGTCGGGAGGGTGGGAGTCGAACCCACGACCCGCCGGTGGCAGCGGCTGACGCGTGCTCATGGGCCAGAAGATCGCTCACACGCGCGGAGACTGACCCCTACAGCCGGCTGCTCTACCACTGAGCTACCTCCCGTTCATCCTGGCATCGTTTTCGTCCAGCAGTCTGCGATTCCGCCCCGGTGTACGCGGACCCGCCAGAGCAAATCTGTTTTACCACGAGTCATATTAAGGTTAAGGCTTTCACGTGTTTAGTGTGCGCGATAGGTTGGGAGTAAATGCGCCAAAGGTATGAGAGGCTCTGGCGGAGTTAGGCTTAGTAACATCAAGGCTCATTCAAGAGAAACGGCGTGCGAAATTGGCTGCTCAAACTCTTATGCGTAGGCTGAGGCTGCTGGGTCTTCTTTTCATGATTCTGTCGCCGGCCACAGCCTTGACCCATATACATACACTTGAATTCGTGTTGCCTTACTTGGGCGCGGCTATGATTGTGGTTGGATGTGCTGACGGGAAAAGCCTCAGGATGCTCAGAACGCTTTCCGTTGGTCTGACGGAAGTCGGCCTCGTGTCACTGTTGTTTGAGGCTCTGAAAGTTGACACCTTGCCCATCGGCCTTGAAGGCGCTTTCTGGCTGACTTTTGCGGCGCTGACAGCGAACACGGCGCTTAGCATTCTCACTCGTCCTAGGAGTGAGGATCACTAGTTTTACCGCTTTCGTAACCCATCAGGTAGCCTCCGGCGCAGAGTCCCCACATCAACTCAGGATACACTATGAAGCGTTCGACGCCTCCGAATCCAAGGTCTGCCCTGAATCCTGCTATGAAAGCTGACAGAAACACGAGAGTCAGAAGCCCCAGCGCCATCGACACCCATCTGAACAACTTCCCAGTGAGCCTTGCGAACAGTATGGCGGAAAGGCCGCCGAAAAGAAAGGCCATCAACGCGAAAACCGTGTGTGGGGCCGGGTGGTTCTCTGGGAACAGCCCCACTCCAGCTGAACCCACTCCCGCCAGAAGCAGTGTGGCAGTGAACCATTTGCTTTTGAACGTTTTGTTCGAAAGGTACGATGAGAAGGCTAGGGCCGCTCCTAAGATCACTATGCTTGTGTTGAAGTAGACGGCTGTTTTCCCAACGCCCAGGTCGCTTATGGCGTTCCCAGACACAGAGTACGCAGCATGGTTCAGAGCGGGATAGGCTGCTTCCGCTCCCAGCATGACGAGAAGAAACTGTGAGGCACCGAAAAGGAACAACAAGCCTATCAGACGTCTCTCCGAAGCGGCCACATGAGTCAGCCTCTACTGCTCTTTCCCGCTCCCTTCAAACGCATATATTTGTTTCCAAGCCTTTAGTTGAACACGCCTGAGGCCGGCTTTGGCTGAGCTCTTGCTTCAAGCTTCCTTGAAAAGGCATCATTGTAGAACCAGTACATGGCGGCGACTATACCTAGGGCGAAAAGGAACCACTGGGACAAGACGTAGGCAACAACCATGGTTACCAGCACTACTGTGGTCAGACTGACCCCGAGTCTTTCAGACCTTGTAGTTGGTTTTCTTGCAATATAAAGAGAATAGACGAGCGCGACGAAAGTCAGCAAGAATCCCACGCGAATCCAACTCGGGTATCCGAGCAGCGTGGGCGGAAATGCCGTCGCGCCCACGAGGCCAGTATAAACTCCGTTTATAGTGGCGCTTCTCGCTTCGATCATGGTAAAGGCAGAAATCATTTCAGCCATCATCGGCGTGAAGAACCAGTAGGTGTTCACGGACAAGTCCACCAGTCCTGTCAGTTGGCCAGCGGGCGTCGGCGCAAGCAGCAGACCGTCCTGAGCTTGATGAAACACCAGTCCCATCATGGATTCGTTCAGTATCAGGAGGACGGAAACAATCGGCGTCCACAGACGCCTGTTAAAGGGTTTTTCCGCGGATTCTTCCCCGAAGCTGTTGAGAATTATCACAAGGCCAATCACCATGACAAACATGTTTCCACCCACAACGTAAGCGAGCGAAATCTGGCCTGGGTAAAGCATGTAGAAGGACGCCCCCAAGAACATCGAAAGCATCATGACCAGCACGAACGCAAGGAGCTCCGCGTGGATTAGAGATGAAGCGGACCCGTATTGCCGAATGACCCATATGAGAGCCGCCGTCATCAACGCGGCTATTGAAACCAGTAGGGCGAAAGAGGTCACTCTGTACTCTGCTTTAACTTGGTTCGAACGGGGACTAATTAACTGAATGAGAGTTAAGTCTTTAAGATGCACGCAAATTACGTTCACCATGAAAGTGTGTGTTAACAGCCAAACACCGTTTCTTAGATTCGTGTTGAACTATTCTGAGTTACTCGACAAGTATGGTCAACTGGACGATCCGGTTGAACTTTCGACGCTCGAACAGGGTTCGGACTACAACTATTCTCCGGGCGGTGTCACCGCGATGGTGTATCCCCTTTTGAAGAAGATGACGGAGTCCGGAGGAGTTGAGTCGGCGGTGTGGGTCAGCCTGGGAGTGAACTATCCTCCCAGAGTCAAGGATGGAAATATTCTTCTCTCTCACGTTGAACTGGACGAAGGCTCTCTTAAAGGCTACACCAACTTCAAAGAGGCGCTCTGGCGTTCTCTGCACGGTTTGCCCACAGGCGAACTGAACGCCGCAGACTACCAGGCGTACACCAAGTATAACTGGTTGAACGCCGAACGCCTGCTACACTACGTTGGCGCCGTGGACGTGTTCTTTATCCAAGACTTTCAGCAGCTTCTCACAGGACAGCTCATAGGGCCTTCCGCTCCAGCGGTGTTAAGATGGCATGTTCCGATGCAACCCCAGTTTCTTGACCCAAGAATGCGCAAATTTATTCTAAAGGCGATGGAGGGCTTCGATTCTGTGATCGTAAGCACAAGAAGAGACATGGAGGCGCTTGTGAGTTCGGCGTACCATGGGCACGCCTACCAAGTGTATCCATACATCGACGAATCAAAATGGTCCCAGACATCCAAAAACGTGGCCCAGTCGGTTAGAGATTCGCTTGGGCTCAAAGAAGACGAAACGCTACTCCTCCACGTTGCAAGAATGGATCCGATAAAATCTCAGGACGTGGCTATAAGGGCGCTGGCTCGTATAAAGAACAGAAACCAGAAGGTTAAACTGGCGTTAGTGGGTAACGGAAGTTTTTCATCATCAAGCAGAGGGGGATTGGGGTATGGGAAGGCGAAGAACTGGAGAACTGGTCTTGAAGCGTTATGCAGGGAACTCGGGGTCGCCGACAGTGTCATGTTCCTGGGATACCAGGACGACGAGCGGGTTAAGGCACTGTACTCGATCGCCTGCGCGGTGCTACTAACTTCGAAAATAGAGGGGTTCGGCATAACCGTTCTTGAGGCATGGCAGAACCACAAACCTGTAATCGTGAGTTCTGGTGCTGGCGCGTCTGAGCTCGTGGTTGACGGCTCAAACGGCTACGTGTTTCGTGCCGGAGACGATCTGCAGCTTGCAGAGAAAATCGAGCTTACACTGTCTTCGGATGTTCAGAAGCTCGGTGACTTCGGATACGAAACCTCTAGGGCGTGCACTCTGAACCTTTCGATGGACCGGGTTAAAACCATTTTAGAGGAGACTGTGAGCTCGTTTTAGGTGGATGCGACTTGAACACTGATCCCGTGTGCCATCGGCATGTGGATGGCGAAACCTCGTTTACAGTGGTGTTCAAGCGCAGGCAATACGTTTTCTGCAGTGCGCGCTGCCACGCCGAGTTCAAGAAGTCGCCCGAAAAATACGCTGAGGCAGAAGGTAAGCTTTAGTACGCGGCGGTTACCGCTCCTATGACTATGAAGACAGTACTATACGACTTTTATCCTGCGAATGCGAGATTCATAGATTTCTACGGCTGGGAGCTTCCAGTTTGGTTCAGTTCGATAGAGTCAGAGCACAAAGCGGTGAGGAGCGACGCTGGCGTGTTCGATATTTCGCATATGAAAAGGACAAGGTTTTCAGGCGAGGGTGCCGGAGAATTTCTGGATTATCTGTGTACTGCTCCCGTGTCCAGGGCGAAGCCAGGGAAACTGGTGTACACGTATATGCTGAACGAAAAAGGAGGCATTATAGACGACGGCATAGTCTTCAAGTTTGATGAGGAAAGCTATCTGTTTGTGACCAACGCCTGCACCAGCGAAAGGGTAGAATCATGGTTCCGTGAGGCGGAGCGGAAACTTGGAAAAAAGGTTGAAATCCAGAAAGACGAAGAAAGCCGGGGCATGATCGCCGTACAGGGTCCCCGCGCCTTGGACAGGCTAAACCATGTCTCAGGACTTGACATTGGCGGGCTCAAAAGGTTTGAGATGATTCGTGGAAATGGATGGGTGGCTAGCAGAAGCGGGTACACTGGCGAAGACGGGGCCGAGGTGATTGCGGGGCAAGAATTCCTGGTTAAACTGTTCAAAAGCCTCGTTGACGCTGGCGTTAAGCCGTGCGGCCTGGGAGCCAGAGACACTCTTAGACTGGAAATGGGATACCCGCTCGGGTGCGTGGATACAAATGAGTCTGTTTCACCGGTTGAGCTTGGCGGCTCACGCTACCTAGACA
>JAVZLA010000029.1:0-19863 GCA_038883995.1 Thermoprotei archaeon
GGCGATTCCACAGCTTTTCCCGAGATAAGGCTACCGTATACCAAGTGGCGGAGCAGATAAGATGATTGGGGGTTCCGATTAGTGTAAGGGTGCGAACTGTCGGAACACGCTACTTTCGTGTTCATTCTCAGTGAACGTTTAATACAACCCTGAAGAAAACGAAGATGAGCTGTCCTTTGTGCCCGACTGATTCATCTTTTTGCTCGATCTACCGCTTACCGGTTTCGATGATGAGCCTGGAAGGAGCATGCTCAGATGATTGCTGAAGCAGCGTCCCTAGCGCTGTATCTGTGTCTTCTCGCATTCGCGGGATACTTGGCTGCCTCCGGAGCCGAACGATTTGAGTCAAGGTACGGTTCAGGTGTGGCCGGC
This sequence comes from Thermoprotei archaeon, assembly GCA_038883995.1. GTDB lineage: Archaea > Thermoproteota > Thermoprotei_A > Marsarchaeales > Marsarchaeaceae > JAMDBQ01. The sequence goes on from JAVZLA010000029.1 coordinate 373, forward strand.
GGCCTTTTGCTGGGTTTCCTGGGCACGCTGCCGGAATACGTGTTTGTTCTGAAAGCTGTAACCCTTGATCAGGGAGAGATTGCCTTGGGTTCGGCTGTCGGAGGAAACATTGTCCTCTTTACTTTGGGCATTGCACTTTTGCTGGCCGCGTCGATCCGCAGAAACAGATCTCAGTTCAAATGGCAAGGCTTTCTAACCGACTCAACCATACTGGTTGTGACTGCGCTGGTATTTCTCCTCGACTCGTTTCGAAGGTTGTATTCTGTGTACACAGGCCTTTTTTTGATTGCTGCATACATGTTCTATGTCCAGCAAACAGTTTCAAAGCGCGCTCAGTCTGCCCCCTCTGCATCATCCAACATAACCGGCTCGCCGCCAGTGAACCGGAACCCAGTTTCCAGCGTCCGAATAGGTGTTGTTCTTTCACTGATATCTATAGCGTTGACGTTGACGTTGGTGAACCCGTTGATCAACAGCGTGCGCTCATTCTCGGCTACTATCGGAGTACCAGAGTTTCTGGTAGCCTCCGTCTTAGTGCCGTTTGCGGACGAGTTTCCGGAAATGGTGTCTACAACGCTGCTTGCTTTCAGACAAGGAGGAAACCTTGCGACACCCGCGGCCGGAATCGTGGGGAGCAAAGTACAGAACAACACTCTGCTTTTGGGAAGCATGATTCTGGCATCTTATATCGGTAGAACGCCTCTGGGCGCATCATCCATGCAGGCCCAACTCGGTGTTGTATTCATGGCCGCCGCTACAATCATGGGTCTAGCGGCGCTTCTGTTGCGTGGTCCAAAAATCCCAAAGATGATTCTCCTTCTCGCCCTCTATTCCCTGTCGGTGAGTCTACTGTACCTGTTTTGAGCGGGTTTCTGCCATATGTCAGGAAACTGTATCTTCGGCGGGAGCTTTAAATAGGATTTTCACTACCAGAAAGCGGAAGACTGTATGTCCGTCAAAGCTACCGCGCTTGCGGCCGTTGCCATCATAGGGTTCGTAGGGGGAATTGCCGCCAGTGTAAGCTACTATTTGGCCCAACCTTTCGTTGAAAGTCTTCACATCGTATTGGCAGCTAGGTGGCTCGTTTCAGGTGTACTGGGCGCTGCATTCGCTGTGTTGCTCATACTCGTGTATCTTCGGCTTAGGCCAGAGTATAACTGACGCTCATCAGGCTTCCGGTCCAGTCACCGTCGTCAAGACACTGGGCCGCTAGTTTTACTCATGACTCGGAACCGGGCCCGTCAGAAAGCTCCGTATCCGATTTCGGTTTTGGGGTGACATAGGTCATCGTCAGGTTGCTGATCTCGGATAGAACCTGATCTAGTCTGACAAGCGGTGTTCCTTTCACGGTGACCCTTTTCTTGGTGATCCACACTTCTTTGGTTTCGTCGTAGACTGTTTGCAACGTATGTGTTTCGAATCCGAATCTGCTGAAGGCGGCTTCAGTCAACATGGCCCATGCTGTGAACAGGTGGTTCGACTTGTTAAGCTTGGATTTGCGGTAGGAAACTGACGACGCCCCATTCACAAAGTAAAGCAGTGATTTCAAAGGGTCTTCGGAGTTGAATTCTACTTCTATGTTTTCGGAAATTGATGCCACGTCTGCGATCACCTTTAAAGTCTTATCAATGGTATTCTGAATCACCTTTATTCCCTCTTCCTTCTCGATTAGGTCGAGTGCCCTGAGGGCCACTTCTCCCAATATTTCGTCAGCGCGTTTGAAGCCGTACTTTTCCATGAGCCATTGACCGAAAGAATAAATCACAGCATTGGAGTAGATCGATGATGAGGCTGCTTTAAGAGCCTTTGAGGGGTCGGCCGCCGACTCCATAAGAGAGACAACGCTTTCTAGGCTTGGAGAGTTCTCCCATGCCAGAGAGTTTATGAACCATCTGAATGTTTCACATAGCCTAGGCTCGTTAACGTAGATTGTTGAGACGGCCCTGCTATTCGGGTCGCTTATTCTGGATGCGCAGAAGATCATAACAGTCTTTGCATCGATTACACAAATGCTGTCGTTGACCTGCTGCGGCACCATCTTGATTTCCGCGAAACCAGCGAACGAACCGAGCTTTTGAACGTGGTCGTTGCTTGATGCAAGTATTCTTATCTTGATGCCTCTGCCCGATGCTGCAACCAGATACTGGTGCAGGTCAAGTAGGATTTTTGTTCCGAGCGTTCCCACCAGGAACAGCGCCTCGTATTTGGCTTGCGACAACTCGTTTCTGACGGTTTCAACGGAGTTTTGGAGGTTGTCCATTATCCAAAACTCGTTTCTGGCCACTCCCTTCTCGGAATGGCTGTTTCTAAAGGCTTCAAGCAAGGCCTCGTAGGATCCGCGCATATCGTTGAGCTCGTCTTCTTTATCCTTGAGAATCGATTTCAGAGCTTCCTCGGGTGATACGGCCCTACATCTGAAAGGTTTCTGAGGAAGAATGTCGACAAATCCTTTTTTGGCCAACCGCCTTATATTTGGGTAAACCTTTGTTCTGGGCACTGAGGATTTGTGCGCAAGCTCGGACATTGTGCACGGTCCTTCGGCAACAAGAGTAGCGTAAATTCTCGACTCGTGATCGCTCAGACCAAACTCGAATAGTTTCGGCGCACTAGTTGTTTTTGGCATGTAATTTTGTCACCAGCAGGTCATTCACCAGGGGTACTCGACCAGTAGTGACATCAGCCTTATAAGGATTAACTGAAGCGGGGAGAAGAATCTTGTTGAACAAAGACTTCGTGTCCAACTGGGAACCGAAGAAGGAAGCAACTGCTGGCGATAAGATCAGAGACGCTATCAGGCCGGCCGGACCACTAAAGCCAAGACTGGAAGCAGCCGTAAGGTCTCTGCAGATGCAGATTCAGAGACTTGACCAGATAAACGGTAGACTGAATGAACGGCAAAGAGTGATGTTCGAGAAAGTTGTTGACGCGGTCAAAAGGCATGACAATGCCAGGGCCACTATCTATGCAAATGAGGTCGCAGAGATTAGGAAGATGGCCAAACTTATCATGCAAAGCAAACTTGCGCTGGAATCGATTGTTATCCGCTTGGGTACTGTTGACGAGCTTGGTTCGATTGTCGCTAGCCTTGCTCCCGCGGTCAGAGTCATCTCCACGGTCAGCAAAGGCATCGGCACTGTGACTCCCGAGGCAGAGAAAGAGATGGGTGAAATCAGCAACATGCTGAGCAGCATCCTGGTGGAAGCGGGCCAAACTGGAAACTACAACATAAACTTTGAAACAGGAAACGAAGATGCGGCGAAAATCCTCGACGAGGCAGCAACCCTTGCGGAAACGAGGCTGAAAAGCGAATTCCCCGATCTTCCTACTGGCACATCGCAGCAGACACGTCAGTAATCACGGAATGAACGCACTTGTTCGGCGCAGGCGACTTCGATAGGGGAGGGCTCTCCCCTATCAGTTACTTGGGTAGACCCGTAAGAGATGAATACAACCGGCAGCTGGGAGTCGTCGCAGGCGTCACAAGCTATCTGCCTGAGCCCGAGAGGACTTCTGGTTCAGCCGCAAAGTTTAACCTAGTGGTTCAAACCAGTTACGGCTTTGAAGAAATAGACCCTGCGCGGGTAATTGTGAATTCCTCAACTCTGGTGGTGCGTTCAGAAGTCAAGCAGGAGCTCAACGAGGCCAAGGACAAGATTGTTTGGTTTTTCAGCAGAATCAAAGCCCTTGAAACGAGGAGTTCAGCTCAAGGCGAGCAGGATTCGCCCATGTTGACGGCAGCCCAGATCCAGTACCGTACGAGGTTTAATGAGCTTCTGGATTCCATGCCACCGTTGCTTGAAAGAACACAGCACAGGATTGACAGACTTCACTTTGAGGTTGAAACACTGGAACGCTGTCTGGTTGAACTAAACGTGGGAAAGGGTCTGAAAGAAGTCGATGAGCGCGGATTTGAACACTGGGCTAAAGTACTCAGAGAGGGACTGAACTCGACGCATCTGGAGCTCGTAGACCTCGAAGAAGAGCTCAGAATGTTGAGCAGATTTGTTAGAGAATACAAAAATGTGTTCAGGGTCGAGATAGTCGGCAGCCAAGAAGAAACTTCTGACGGTGGCATATAGATGGGAGCTTCCTCATACTTTGACGGGATGATCAAGAGGAGAAGGGATTTTGTAGCTCAGTGTGAGCTCATATCACGCGATCTCAACGAGCAGCACGCCCAGCTCAGAATGCGGCTTAGGGCCCTGCAGTCTTGGCAGGCCCAAGTGCTCAAAACCTGTGCTTTACACATAACTCGCAAGGAGAAGGCTAGGGCCAAGATCTATGCTAACGAACTGATAGAAATTCATAAGACTCTAACGATTCTCCAGGAGGCGGAGTTGATAGTGGAAGCCCTCCGGCTAAGGGTGGCAACGGCGAGGGAGCTTGGGCAGGCAAGTATGACTTTGAAGCCTTTGACTTTCGCTCTTGTTCAGGTCAAAAAGCAGCTTCAGGAATTTGTGCCCGAAGTTGCCAGAGGTCTGGATGCAGCGGCCAGGTCCCTGACCAGCGTTCTCAGCATTTCAACGCCGGATGTCTCGATCACTGATATAACAGCATCCTTGGAATCAGAGTCGGTTGACGAAATCCTTGAAGAAGTGGCTAAAGAGGCAGATCTCAGGCTTAAGCAAAGCCTGGAAAGCGTAGACCAAAGGGACTTGAAGCCGGTGGCCGACTACATCAAGGCCACAGGTATCGAGTCGGCGAACTCATTGTTCCGATCGATAGCAGAAGAGCAGGATGAAAAAATTGATGTGTCCGCTGAACAGAAAATAACTGCCCATAGTTCTTCAGCCGTTGTGGACGATAACCAGATAAGTGTGACTGTAATGGACGGGCGCTCAGATTTGCAGGAGAGAGTGTATTCTTACATCAAGAAAAACAACGGCATTGTTGACGTGTACAAATGCAGTAAAGAGTTCGGCGTAGACCGCGCTGCGGTGAGAGCTGTTCTAAAAGAACTGGAGTCGCAGGGAAGAATAAAACTGGACGTATCTCTGTCTTGAAAGAGTTGTTTTGGTAGGTAACTCCACATGGCTTTGGCTGCTCCCGAACTTGAAAGAGTGGCGATAAGATATGCCAACGACGCTGTGCAAGCTGACAAAAGCGGCTCGAGAGGTACAGCTATAGCGAAATATCAGCAGGCTATCGAAGTCCTTAGCCGTCTTGTAACATTGTATCCAAGCTACGAGCTCAACGGTATTTACATTCAGCGTATCAAGGCTTACCAGCAAAGGGTAAGGATACTGAAAGGCGATGCCTTCGAAGAAGCGGAGGTTGAGGCAGAGTCCGGTGCAAGGGTTACACCATCCAACCAGTCGCCGCAGAAATCTCGCTACGAGGAACTGGTTCTAAAAGAGAAACCAACGGTAAAATGGGACGAAGTAATAGGGCTTGAAGACGCCAAAAGAGCCATAAGAGAATCCGTAGTCTACCCAACCAAAAGACCAGACCTCTTTCCGTTGGGGTGGCCTCGAGGTATTCTGATGTATGGTCCGCCCGGATGCGGTAAAACGCTACTTGCGGCGGCAACTGCGGCTGAGATAGAGGCAACCTTCATCAGTGTTGATGCAGCGGCCATAATGTCAAGGTGGCTCGGTGAGGCTGAAAAGAATGTTTCAAGAATCTTCAATCAGGCACGTTCAACGCCTGGATCTGTGATTGTTTTCATCGACGAAGTAGACGCACTGTTCGGGATGCACCAAAACGAGGTGGGTGGAGAAGTCCGTGTTAGAAACCAGTTTCTACAGGAAATGGATGGCCTGTCGGAAAAAGGCAGAACCAGCAGCGTTTACGTTATAGCGGCAACAAACAAACCTTGGGAACTTGATCCACCTTTCATCAGAAGGTTCCAAAAGAGAATCATGGTGAGTCTTCCAGACGCAGAGTCGCTCAGAAAGACGTTTGAACTCTATTCCAGAAACCTGAAACTCGCCCCAGAAGTGACACCGGAGGCCATGGAAAGACTGCTCGAGTCATATACTCCGAGCGATATAAGGGACATATGCCAGTCCGCGCAGCTCAGGGTTGTCAGAGAGCTTTTCGAAACAGGTCAAGCGGATAAGCCGGATAGCACCACCCGTGAAATAACGCTCGAAGACTTCAAGGAAGTTATAGGTTCACGTAAGCCGAGCGTGTCTGCGGACATGTTGCACGCATATCAGGTCTGGTGCGACAACTTTAGGGCTCTTTGAGGGGTATTCGGCAGTCATAGTGGAACTCTTATTTGATCTCCAAAACCATTTGAAAGAAGTGAAAAACACTGAAAAGGGTGTATTGGGCTTCTCTTATCCTCATAATACTTGGAGTCGGGCTCTTGGTGGGCTCGGCTTACGATTCCGTTGCCAACCTTAAGAAGAACACTCACAAAGAGGTGATGAGTCATTACAACGATGAGTTGTATGTGTCCTCTAAGCTGACTTTTGCATCCTTAACAGAGCTTACGGTCAGGGTATCTCCTTATAATTCCTCTTCGATATCCGGAAAGGGATACTTGGTCTCAGCATCAAACTTCACGAGGATAAATTCCACCAACATAGAAGATTACGCGCTATATCCCAGCGGAAGATCAGATTATGTGTACAGTTTTTCGAATCTGACAGGATCCTATTATTTTGTGATCATATCCAACCAGACTCCGCTTATCACGCTGGTAACGGTATCTCCTTCCGTTGCCAACAGAGACATAGACGCCGCGGGAGCGGGCGTAGTGCTTTTGGCGTTTGGGATAGTCATTGCAGCCGTCTCCAGGCAGATACCGTCGCTGTTGGAGAGGCGCAGAGCTTATTCACAACAAAGCTAGACTGGAAACGCTTATGCGTGAGGGGGAGCTGACTTTAATGTGTCTGGTAAATATGTGCCGTCTATAAACTATGGTTCGAAAGCAAGGACTGCTAGCAGGCGGATGGAGTACCTGAAGTTCGTAGGAAAGACAATTGTTATGCACTACTCTAATGGAAGAGAAGAGAAGCTAACGGTTAGCGGGTACGAGGGACCCTTTTTGTTTCTGATTGCTCCCAGCTCTTCGCTTGGAAGAATAGCCATAGATATAGTCAGCAAATGGGCCGTGACCGAGGAGGGAGGAGTCTTGCATGCTAGGCCCAAGCATACATCGTGATTGAAATTAGAACTGGAGCGCCTGTGTAGAATTGAACCATTTTGTTCCTGTCGTAACGTTCGCTACGGTGTCGATACATTAAAAGGGATGAGTTCAAAATTCAGACGCATACCACCATGTCTGCGACATCCTCTGAGCTTCAATTAAGTTTGAAGCAGTATGAGAAAGTGTACCTACCTAGGTACGATGGCTACAGCAATATGAATATTTCACATTCTGTTCTAAGACGATTCAACGCTGGCGGTACTACTCCCCTCAAAGAGGGTTCTGATCTCTTTAACCACAGGAAAGTGGTGGTTATGCTGGTTGATGGTCTGGGATACTCTCATCTTATGAATGCAAGAAAAGAAGTGCCTTCTGTTGACAGGGCTCTTTCAAAATCCACGTATCTGGGTCAGCTAACAACAATGTTTCCGTCGACGACGAGCACTGTTATGTCGTCGGTTAACAGCGGCCTGACTCCCTTGCAACACGGCGTAATCGGCTTTACAATGTATATCAAAGAGCTGGGAGCGGTGATAAACACTTTGAGCTTCACCCCGGCAACAGAAAGGGGTGAGGGCGGGCTTGAGAAGTCGGGGATGGATCCCACTTTCCTTTATCCTCAGAGAACCATCTATCAGACGCTATTTGAGAAGGGTGTACCTTCAAGAATTCTGACCCCGGCCTACTTGGCCAACAGCGTTATGTCGAGGACACTGTATAACGGCGGTGAAAGGGTAAAGTATGCGCAGCTCTCAGACCTGTTTGTTAATCTGAGAAGAATACTGACCGAAGACCAAGATAGAGAGGAGTTCATCTTTGTCTACTGGAGTGGCGTTGATACGGTGTCCCACAAATACGGTCCAGGCGGAGAAGAGTATAAGGCTGAGCTTAACTCTGTTTTCCATATGCTGACCACTGAACTTCTTGAAAAATGCAGTGGCGTCGACGCTTCCTTAGTAATTACAGCGGACCACGGACAGGTCAATATTCCAGAAGGCCAGTTTCATGACCTTTCGGAGTACCAAGGTCTCCTCACAAGTCTGTCTTCTCCTCCGGTAGGAGATTCCCGCGCCGTCTTCCTGTATGCGTCGGATCCCGCAGAAATGAAGAGCCAGATGGAAACGGTGTTCGGAGAAACAAGTGTTGTCATAGACAGTTCAGAGGCCCTCGACAAAGGATTCTTCGGATCAGATGGGAGAAGACCCGGGTTCGAGTCCAGGATAGGGGATCAAATAGTTTTACCGTACAAAGACCATTCCTATGCTTACCGCTATCCTACATACGACTACTCTCCCATGCGTGGAAACCACGGCGGTCTGACACTCGAAGAACTCTTGGTGCCTATGCTTGTCTACGAGCTCTAAAGCATGGAACAAAGAAGGGCATTGTTTCCTTCCGAGGTTTTCTGCTGATTTGAATCGTGCGCTGTCTGCTTGTCCGCATCACAGTGTCACCTGAGCCAAAGCTTTTTCCAGTAAAGCCGCTGCCCTGAGTACGGACTCATCTGAGCCGTACGACCCTACCAGCTGTATTCCCACGGGTAAACCGGAGGACAGCGGAGCAGGAATGGTGATCGCGGGCTGGCCGGTCAAATTGAACTCTTCCGTGTTGGCCAGCAATCGGACTCTGACGTTTGGCGCCCTTGCTCGGCTGATGAACGGCGCCTCAACTCTGACAGTGGGCAGGATCAGACAGTCGCACGCTTCGAAAAGCTGCTCATATTCTGCGAAAAGCTCTGTTCTAAGACGCTGCGCGGCAATATATTGCGCCGCCGTATAGTTTGCTCCCTTCGAGACGAGCTGGCGGACATCTTCACCATAGAGTTTGGCGTGGTTTGCAAGATAGTCCGAATGATACGAATAGGCTTCGCATTCCAAGATGACTTTCCTAACGTCACAGGCAACTCCTTCAGACGGGGCGTGAACATTGTTTATCGTGCAACCGAATTCCCTAGCAATCTCCAAAACCTTCTCGAATACCCGTACTATATTGGGTGAACAAGGCGAAACAAGGTTGACGGCGACGCCGAGAGTCACATTACGCAGATCGGAGGGCGGAGCGCGACCTGACGCCGCATACACGTAGCTGCCTTGGTCGTCGGGGTCTCGTTTCCTAAGTATGTTAAAAAGAGTTTCACAGTCGGACGCTGTGCGGGCGATGATGCCCACGTGGTCGAGCGACCAGCTCAACGGTATTACTCCACTTGTACTGATGGCACCGTAGCTGGGCTTAAACCCGGTTACTCCACACAGGGCGGCAGGCAGTCTCACAGAACCGCCCGTGTCTGTTCCCAGGGCGGCTAGTGCTGCGCCGCTCGCCACAGCGGCAGCCGATCCTCCGCTACTTCCGCCCGAAATCCTCCTGGCGTCGAACGGATTTCTGACGGCTCCATAATGAGGGTTTATGCAGGTTGCTCCAGCCGCGAATTCATGAGTGTTGGTTTTACCAACAATGGCAGCGCCCGCTTGTTTAAGCAGTTTAACGCAGAACGCATCCCGTTTCGGAATGTGTCTTTTCAGGATCAGCGAGCCAGCAGTCGTCTTGATTCCCGCGGTTTCTATGACGTCCTTAATCGCAATAGGAGCGCCCCCCAGAATTCCTTCTGCGTCAGCTTCTTGGTTTTCCGTTATCGTTATGTAAGAATTGAGGACAGGATTCAACGACTTGGCTCTGCCGTAAACTTCTTTGACAATTTCGAGCCTTCTACTTGGGGCTGACTTTAGGAAACTCGCCAAGCTGAATTCCGAGTTATCGTAAAAGAACGTTCTTGCAGATGGTTTCATCAGGCTGCTTTCTCCGCTCGCCCTTGGCGAACTCCGTTGAGGATCAACTTCTGTTCTATGCTCGCAACCAGTTTACGCGTTGCCACAACCGCGTCCGGATTCACGCTCACACTGTCTATTCCGTTGCGCACCAGAAATTCCGTGAAATCAGGGTAGACAGAAGGAGCCTGACCACAGATACTGATGGTTATACCGTTTCTGTGGGCTCCTGAAATCAGCATCGATATCGCCTTTTCAACTGCCGGGTCGCGTTCGTCGAAGTATCCCAGTGAGCCAAGCGTTCCTGAATCTCTGTCAGCGCCGAGCATCAGTTGAGTCAGATCGTTGCTTCCTATGCTGAACCCATCGCAGAGTTTGGCGAAGTCGTCCGCAAGTAGCGCCACACTCGGTACCTCAGCCATTATCCAAATCTTGAAGTCTCTTCCTCTCTCAAGGCCTTCAGCCCGCATGATTTCCAGCGCCTTAGTTACCTCCCAGGTTGTCCTTGCGAACGGCAGCATCACCCAAACGTTTTTGAGTCCAATGGTCTCCCGGACTCTTTTGACCGCTTGGCACTCCATTCTGAAGGCTGGCTCATACACCTTACTTACGTATCTTGAAACTCCACGCCAGCCCAGCATTGGATTGGACTCTTCAGGTTCATATTTTTCACCTCCCTTAAGTGCGCGGTACTCGTTTGTCTTGAAGTCGCTGAACCTTACGACCACTGGTCGAGGATAAATCGCCTGAGCTACCTTCGCTATCCCCTCTGCAAGTTTTCCCACAAATATTTCCGCACCGCCTTGCTCCATCAGGTCCAGCGGATGCTGACCGATCCAATCAGCTATTATGAATTCCACCCTCATCAGGCCGATTCCATCGAACGGTAGATTTTTGTATTCTTCAATCTTGGTTGGTCCGCCCAGATTCATGTACACCTTTGTCGCCGTAACGGGCGCCTGTTCAGTCACCTCTGTCAGAGTTTGCCTGCTGGATTTGACTTCTTGAACGGCTAGCGCCCCCTCCAAGACTTGCCCCATACTTCCGTCAACAGTAACCGTTTGACCAGTCTTAAGGACTGTAGTAGCCTTTCCAGTACCTACCACACAGGGTATCCCAAGTTCACGCGACACTATGGCTGCGTGAGCAGTCATCCCTCCACTGTCCGTTACTATTCCAGCAGCCTTACTCATGGCCGGAACCCAGTCAGGCGTCGTCATCTTGGTAACCAGGACTTCACCCTGTCTGAACGAACCTATCTCGGAAGCGTCCAGAATTACATGAACGCGCCCTGAGGATCTACCCGGGGATGCTCCGAGTCCCTTCAGAATCACATTGTTCGTGGAGGGCTTCTTAAGAGACCACACAGTTTCCGGTCTAGCCTGAACTATGTAAACTTGCCCTGTGTCTTCGTCTAAAGCCCATTCCACGTCTATTTGTTTACCGTAGTGCTTTTCCACGGTCAGGGCCTGTTTTACCAACTGTAACAGCTGTTCGTCGCTTATGCATTGCGCTCGGCGCAACTCTTCGGGAACTGCGATCTCCTTTGAGTAGGTCCCAAACTTGGCCTGCTCGTCTCTGACCGTCATAAGAGCCTTGTCTGAAATCTGCTTTTCAATGATCTTCATTTCTTTCTTTGACACGACGTATCTGTCGGGCATGACTCTGCCCTGCACCACGGATTCGCCTATACCCCATGACCCTTCTATCACCACTACATCTGGGTTTCCGCTTACCGGATCTATAGTGAAGCATACGCCTGATGACTTACTGTTTATCATCCTCATGACACCGACACTGAGCTTGACAGATAGATGGCCGAAGCCTTTCTCGTTTCGGTAGGCTATTGCCCTCGGCGTAAACACTGAGCTAAAACATTTCTTGACCGAACGTAGAACGTTTTCTTGCCCTCTCACGAAAAGATATGTGTCCTGCTGGCCCGCGAAGCTTGCACCAGGTGAGTCTTCGGAAGTGGCGCTACTTCTGACCGCAACTTCTAGGTCTCGTTTGCCAATTTTTTCGCATAGCTTCGTGTAAGATTTTCTTATCTCGGTTTCCAGTTCATAGGGAAAGGGAGCCTGCTCTATGATGTTCCTTATCTTTGCCGATGCCTCCTGTAGCGCTCCCACGTCTTCGCTGTCTACTTGGTCAAGGACGTCCGAAATTCGGGAGATGAGTTTGTTGCTTTCCAAGAAATGTGTATAACCTTCAACTGTAATAGCAAATCCTTCGGGAGCGTTGACACCAAGACGAATGAGTTCTCCGATCGAAGAGTTTTTCCCACCGACGAGTTCTACATCGTCCAGTCCGACTTCATCCAGATCTACAACGAAACTAGCTTTCTTGTTGGACATGTTTGGTAAGTCTCTGGGTGATTGATAACTGTTACTCGAGGTCTCCGGCTTTCTTACAGGGTTTATTTGCAATGAAGTAGGAAAAGAGCGTTGATTTTCGAGCTTTAAGCATGTGCTAGCGGGTAGACTAGGATTCTGCCATCAGGCCTTTCGCTCCAGACGTAAGGGAGAATTGCCACTTCAACCTCAGGCGTCCCGTTAAGCTTAATACGTGCCTATAGTTTAACACGTAACAGCCTCCTACGACGTGATCTGAAGAAGTGTCTAAGATTCTTAGTTTTTCTTTGGGCATGAGCAAGGAGGCTACTGGTAACCGTGAAATTGATGGATAATATGGTGGAATACAAGAACGGATTCGAAGTATTTCAGATTGATCCTTTGGTCATCAAAGGAATCTCAGAGGCAAAGTACAGGAGACCGACAGAAGTACAGCAAAAGGTCATTCCCGTTTTACTAAAACATATGAGCGTGGTGGTTCAGTCAAAGACTGGTACTGGTAAGACGGCTGCGTTCGCGATACCGATTCTGAACGATGTGTGTAGCGGGGTATACCCGCACTTGGTGCTGGCTCCAACCCGTGAGCTGGCTGAGCAGATATCAGACGAGTTTATGAAGCTGTCAAAATTCGTCAGAGTTTCGGTAGCCACCCTGATAGGAGGCCTAAGCATAAACCCACAGATAGACAGACTGAAAAGAGGGCCTCAGGTGTTGGTGGGCACGCCGGGTCGTATTCTTGATCATGTTGAACGTGGAACTCTTGACCTAAGCATCGTTAGGACGGTGGTAGTGGATGAAGCAGACCGAATGTTGGACATGGGCTTCATAGACGATGTAGGTAGAATACTCAGGAAAGCAGAAAACGCAAAGCAGGTAAGCATGTTTTCTGCGACCATTCCATATGAGGTGGAGCGACTAGCTAGGAATTTCTGCGGAAACTACGAGTTCATCAAGCTTGCTGGTGACGACGAGTTCAACGTGGAGTCCATTGAACACTATGTAGTTGACGTCTATGCCCATACGAAAGACGTAGAACTTGAAAAGGTTCTTCGCGCTAACAGGGGCGTCAAAACACTAGTCTTCACAGCTACAAAAAGGCGGTCGGAGCAGGTCGGTAAAATGCTTCGGTCCAGAAATTTCAGAGCCGGATGGATAAACGGAGACATGTCTCAAGCTCAACGTGAGGCAGTCATGTCAAGGTTTCGCTCAGGTGTTGTGGACATTCTTGTCGCCACCGATGTAGCTGCTAGGGGAATAGATGTTTCAGGTGTAGGATGTGTTGTCAACTACGATGTCCCACAGGAACCGCTCACATATGTTCATAGAACAGGAAGAACGGGGCGAATGGGTAGAAAAGGGTTGGCAATCACCTTGGTTTCACCTAGGGACAGACAGGCTTTCTCAAACGTTGAACTGGCTCTGAACAGGCGTATTCCAGACCTCAAACTTTAGAATGCGAGCGTACCTGAACCTGCGACTCGGAGGAGCGAGTATCAGGCACACTTTTAACCCTCTTCAATTTCTTTTTAAAAAGGATGCCAAAGACCAAAGAGCTGATTTTGGATGGTTCCAGCCTTACGATACGAAGCTTAGTGGCCGCCTCACAGGGCAAGATAAAAGTACGAGTCTCCCCACGAGCCCTGGCGAAAGTCAGGGAATGCAGGGAGTATGTTCTGAAAGCGGTTTCGCAAAAAAAGCCAGTTTACGGTGTTAACACCGGCTTCGGAAAACTTGCGGAGCAGGCAATAGACGAAAAGGACGTGTCTCTTTTGCAGCTGAACTTGGTCCGCTCGCATGCAGCGGGAGTAGGGCCAGTAATGGACACTCCGATTGTGAGGGCGGCTATGATTCTTCGACTAAACACACTGTTGAAGGGTTTTTCAGGGATAAGCGTGGAACTCGTCGAGCTATTGAAGAACATGGTTAACGTGGACATAGTTCCCATTGTGCCCCGTTACGGCTCTCTGGGTGCAAGCGGAGATCTAGCTCCCCTTTCATACATTGCACTTTCGATGATAGGGGAAGGAAACGTCTTACATAAAGGGAAAGTTGAGGCAGCGAGGTCGGCGCTGGCAAAGGAAGGCCTTAAGCCGTTGGTCTTAGGAGCGAAAGAAGGGCTTGCTTTGATAAATGGGACGCAGATGAGTTGTGCTACTGCATGTGCGGCATACGTTGAATCTGTTCGCCTGCTTGACGTGTTCGACATGCTTGCCGCATTCAGCTACCAGGCGCTTCGCGCTTCCAGAGAACCCTTGGACGTTAGAATCCATGCGCTGAGACCGTTGAGCGGACAGATGCAGGAAGCTCGAAGACTCAACGCGCTTCTTGAAGGCTCTTCTGCTCTGAACGGCTCTCATAGGGTTCAGGAACCATACAGTTTACGCTGCGTTCCCCAAGTGCATGGGGCCGCACGCCAGGCTCTCTCCTTCGTTGAGGACGTTCTGACAACAGAAATAAACTCGGTCACAGATAACCCCATAATCTTCGCCGACGATCATACTGTGCTAAGTGGAGGAAACTTCCATGGTCAACCAGTGGCGCTGTGCTGTGACATGTTATCCATGTCACTCGTACCGGTGGGCCATCTTTCTGAAAAGAGGGTGGAAAAAATTTTGGACAACTCGTTCAGTGGCTTACCGGCATTTCTTGCCTCTCAGCCTGGCCTAGACAGTGGCTTCATGATAGCTCAATACACTGCCGCCGCCGTTCTCGAAGAATGCAAGCTCCGCTGTACTCCTTCAAGCGTCGACACAGCCTCCGTTTCCGGAGGACAGGAAGATCATGCGAGCATGAGTCTCCATGCGTCTCAGAAGGCGCTTGAAATCGTTAGAAACCTATGGCACGTAGCTGCAGTGGAGGCCTTGTGCGCTTTCCGCGCAATCGAACTTGCCAACCTGTCTAAGGCGCTGTCACCGGAAACTTCGGACCTCTACAGGTCACTCGGACTGGAGTTTTCCAAGCTGGGGCATACGGCTCCTCTTGGACAGCTTATTTCGGCTTCCGAAGATGTTCTCAGAAGACTTGCAGGAGCTAACTCCTAGGGTTTCTGGAAGTCTGCTCTTTCAGCGTGTATGTTGGCCGACGAAAGAATGAGGCTGCTTTCGTCACCAGGGACCTTAACGGTCTCGGCGTCGCAGTGAATCACAAATTTCGCGTCCTTGGTGGCCCCCTTTAAAGTGAAGTGAGTGTCACCCTTAGGCCCAGACCTGACTGATTGTGGATCAAATTTCACGTTGAGAAGCTTATCCCGGCGCATGAACCAAGATTCCAAGTCGCGGCCCAGAGACAACTCCAGCTGGCTTTTAGCGAACTTCTTTTTGGAGGCGGCGTACTGGGCTAGGAATGACTTCCTACATTCTTTTATTACTCTGTCCACGTAAACGTAACATTTGTCGACAAGTTCCTTTGAAGAAAGGGGGTCCGTCAACGCTGCTTCCTTCTTATCAATTCTCCCCTCAAATATTAGTCTTTTTTGGTGGAAGAGGGAAGGCTCTGCCACAAGAAGTTAAAAGGGTTCATGTCAAACACTGTTCGTTCGTGCCTTGGAATTCAGCGTTTTGCTAACTTCTCTCTGACGGCTTGGGTCCCCTTCACCATGGAAACAAGCTTCTGGTATGCGGTCTTCCTTGGCAAGAGTTTAAGCCCGCAGTCAGGGTTTATGTAGATCTTCTCAGGTTCGAAGTATTCAAGTACGAGTTCTATGGCTCCCTGTACCTGTTCGGGTGATTCCACTGAACGGCTGTGAACGTCTATAACCCCGAACCCCAGCTCCTTGCTGAAACCGAAGTTCTTGAACAGTTTGATGTCGGCGAACCTGCGGTTAGCGAACTCCAGGGCGAACTGACTCGTGTTGAATTCATTGAGGTATGGGAGCATCACAGAATAGTCGCCGTAACAAACATGCACCGCTGTTTTGGCTGTTATTCCTCTTACGGCCTCGTTAAAGCCTCTTTTCGCCATTTCTATTTCATTGACATGTGTGGGTAGCGCAGGCTCATCCACCTGAATGAATTCAGCACCAGCCTGTTGAAGGTTGAGTAGCTCCTTGTTCACGACTCTGGCCAAGTCGAGAACCAAGTCGTCTTTGGACGAATAGTGCTCGTTGTACGACCAGTCGGCCAAAGTGTAAGGGCCTGTGATTGTTACTTTTACCGGCTTCGCAGTTGATTCCCTCATGAACTTGAACTCCGATACAAGCATCGGCTCCTTGTACTCGACCTTTTGAACCACTGCAGGCTTGTTGTAGTGAGCTGTCCCCCAGACCCGAACGTCCCCATAAAATCTGAAGCCGGAAATTCTTTCAGCAAAGTACTCTACCATTTCGTCCCGTCGCATCTCGCCGTCGGTGACGATATCGACACCTGCCTTCTCATGTTCTTTCAAAACAAGCATGGAGGCGTCGTCAAGGTAGTTTCCAAGTTCATCATGCGACATTAATCCCTTCTGACTGCGGCTTATGGCTTCCCTTAGCCAAACTGGTCTGGGATAACTGCCGATCACGGTTGTGGGAAGTGTGTTCATGCTATCACGCTCTTGCTAGCTCTAACAGAGCAGACTCTGTTGACCTTCTTTAACGCCACACGTTCTGGCAAAAAGTCTAGTGTGGTGTTGGTGCAAAGATAAAGCTTCTCAGGGTCTCTGGCGAGTAGGCACTCAGCGATCTCCGCCAAAAGCTTAGGAGGTTCAACCAAGGTGTTCCTTGAATCAACTGCTCCCAAGAATACAGTTTTGTTCTCAATTATGTGAGCGTGATTCGAAACAATGTTCCGTATCATTGAGAGTGTGCCTTCAAAGTCTTTTACGTTGTCTCCCGCATGTAGCGTTGTCGAGCTAACGTCTAGATACAGTGCCAGCGAAAGCTGGTCGAGCCAGGTGAGCAGCTTGGTTGACGGGGTCGAAAAGGGTGTTGAAACTATCAGGCGCCGTTCGAACCCTTTGATGAGATTCCTATAAAGCTGCTCAGCTCCTTCCAATTCAAACCCGTCGGACGCAAGTGCAGGGTCACATAGTTCAATGTAGCCTATTCCCGCTTCTACCAAGTCCGATATTTCCTGGCGTATAAGGCTGCACAGGTCAGACAAAAAGGCGTGCGGGTCGCTGTAGAATTTGTTCTCTGAAAGACGCATGAATGTGATGGGCCCAGGCAAAAATGCTTTAACGTTTCCTGGCTTTTCAAACTGGAGGACTTTTTTAAGAAGCGTCAGAGCAACCGGCCCCGTTCGTCTTATACTCCCGATGACAGTTGGCTTCCTATAGTAGGCGTTGTTATCGAAGAATCTGAACAGGGTCCCACGGGTAACACCCTCGACGCTTCCACTAGAGTAGGGACTGAACATGTCTTCCCATTCGTAAAGAGGGTCTGAAACAGCTGCCGCCCCAGCCCTTGTTTGGACTCTAACAGAGGATTCTATCTTTCTGAAGACTATGGTTTCATACTTGTCTCTGGCTATCTTATGGTCCTCTAGTTCAGAACGATACCTCATCAACTTCCCGTGAGGGAAGCCTCCAAGAATCAACCCAGGAATCCTCATGTTCCACCGCTCCTTTTCAGAAGCTTGTTAAGAAGTATTAAGCCTGCTTGTTCATCTGCGGGGCTCATAACAGTGAGCGAATCCGCCACTTCAAAAACGTGGGATGCAATAGAGTCCTGGCGGCTTCTGTATAGTTCAAAATCCATCTGAGAAACTCCTATCCTTTTGAAAATAGGCTGATTCCTCTCCGATGCCGGCATAATACCCGCGACCAATCCGATTCCAGCCCGTTTGACTTTGCGATCCAAGTCAGACAGATGGTCTTCAGACGTGATCGGCCCACTGTAAAGAAAATCGGGCTGCGCTTCCATTTTTCTTTCGAGCGTTTGGGGCTTGTTAGGATCATAGACTAAGCCGAAAGCCGGCCTCGACCCGCTGTGTTCTACTATGCGTTTTGCGATTCGTATCGCCTCGGAGGGCCTGACACCGGTTGAGGCTTCTCCCTCACCCATTACAAATAACACTTTTTCTACGTCCCATGCGAGACACGCACGTATCAAAGAGGTGAGACCCATTATCGTGTGGTCTCGAGTGCGTACATGACAAATAACTGCAACAGGGTATACTGTCTTGAGGTAAACTGATGCGGCAACGGAAGAACTATGCTCCTCACCTGTTGGAGAATCCGTCACGTCGATGTGGAAGCAGCCATACCTGATAGCATTCCTCACTACGTCATCCAGCTCGTGTTTGGTGCTTCTCTTTGAAGGCGGTGTGACCTCGTAGAACACTTCCTTGGAGTAAGGTTCCGTACTCAAGGTAGGTTCAGCACCAACCTGTCCAGATTCGAGTAAAAATCATGTATGTTACCCTCATTGTCTATTGTTTTGGTCCACGCTTTGGGCACAGAGTCGAGTTCGCCTTCGTCCTTCCAAACTTGCCTAAGTTGCGATAGCGAGTTTGGGTCACCTGCTCTACCCCTGCTCACCATTCTTGCGTATGCGACATTCATGGAACAACGTAGCATCACAATGGCGCAGGCTTTGCTTCTGTAATGTCTGATCTCGTTCAGAAACCTGAAATCCTTCAGTGTGACAGAGCTTCTTCCCAGCCTTCGGTCACACCATTTTACGAAGATGTCTCTGCCGAAAGCGCTGGAAACTGCATGCCCCATGACTGTAAGGGTACCCCTGTCCTCTGGTAAGCCAGCCAACGAGCACATACGCTTCAAAGGCTCGTATCCAGAGAGAGTCTTAAAACCGTATTTCTCAGCTAGGTAGCTTGCTGCGGTATCCTTTCCTGTGCCGGCGTGACCGACCACCAGGATCAAATGACGGTGCTTCGCTGCAACTTCCAATGCGGACTTCAAGAAACTAACAAGGTTAGAGATTAGGCTTCTGATTTAATTAATATCCTCTGGATTTCGATGTAAATGACCGATTGCGTGGGCGTCACAACGATATTTGGAAACGGCTCGGTAAGCGTCTTCTGTGTAGGTAAAGAACGTGCCCTAGAAGTGTTGAGTGCACTGCTACCGTTTATCAGGGAGGACTACATCAGGGACCTCTTCGTGGAGCTTGTGGACAAATATGGAAAGAAAGCTGTTTCCGCCGAGGACGTTACTGTGAGCACAATCGTCATAGATCTTTTGAGGTCAAAGGTATCTGTATCGGAGCCTTCCAACATTCCAGAAGTCGCAGAGTATCTGAATTCTTACGCTCCAACAGTGGGCCTTTCTGTTGCTTGAGACCTCGAGAACACTTCCGTTAAGCGTTCTGTCTGTCTTCATTAGCCGGGAGGAGTCTACT
>JAVZLA010000030.1:0-19855 GCA_038883995.1 Thermoprotei archaeon
TGCTTAGCTCCGTTACTTTTAGCGAAAAGTGTCTGAAGGAAGCGCCAAGGCAGTTTGGGTTCGCCGTTAACAGAGTTTGTGATAACTGTAGAAGGCTACTTCGAACGCCTACGCTCACAGTAGATTTATATGCGAGTTCTCCACGACCCGAAAATATCGGTTCGAAAAGAGTTGACTGGCTTCGTACAGGTCTCCTCCGACTGGAACGGATGCGCCTTCAGGCTTTCTGCTAAATGTTTGGCTGCCAGCGCAGTGCAGAGATTCGCCAGCGCTCTCGAAGACTGGTAGGTGCTAAACGACCTTTGTCTAACAACATTTCGAAGACGATAGAGGAAGGCACGTGGACTCGGGCACACACATGGAGCTTCATCTCGTTTTCAGTTGGCATGCTGCTGGAAGCCTACATATTCGGCTTGGCAAGCGTCGCAGAGGCCTGGTACAGTGTACCCAAAAGCTTAGGCACCCTGCTCTTGGTTTGGGCGCCGCTGTGGCTGATAATAGGCATAATCGTAGCCGGCCCCATTTCGGATAGAATCGGCCGCAAAACCACGTTCTACTACACTATGGCGCTATACGGGATAGGGGCAGTGGGAGTCGCGTTCGCCAATTCATACGCGCTTGTGCTCCCATTTCTCGCGATGCTCCTGTTTTCGGCGGGAGGGGAGATGAACACAATCATGGTGGCAACGCATGAAATCATGCCCAGAAAGAACAGGAGCAAAGCCATGTTCTATGAGATCAACTTCATCAACTTCGGCGGCCTGCTTCTCGGCGCCGTCGCCTTCGCAAGCGCCTACTCGTCTATAGGCTTCCAAAAGTATATGATAGGGCTTACAGCCCTGCTTGTGCTCGCGGTCCTGGTGTACAGCAGACTGAAGATGCCTGAGTCTGTCAGATGGCTTGAGTTCAAAGGTAAGAAAGAAGAAGCTGAAACCGAGGCGAAGAAATATTTCGGAGCCGTCGACCCCCCTGCGACCACAGCAACCACAGCAACCACGGCGGCCGCCCCGACCACAGGCTCCGCCCCGCTGAAGATGCTCTCCATACCTGTTCGTCTCCTCATCGTGATAGCGGTCGCAGGCGCGAACACGATAGGGTACGGGCTTATGACCTATTCCCTAGGATACTACTATTATGGTTCAAACGCTTTCGTCATCGACATAATAATTCTTGTAACAAACATCTCCGAGTTTGGCACAGGCTTGGTTCTTGGAGCGTTCGCGGACAGGGTTTCCCGTAAGCTTTTGCTTCTCGTTTCATTCATAGGGGCCGCGGTCGTAACATACGGAATATACTTCACCGTTGGTTCGTGGTACAGCAACTTGGCCATTTTCCTAGCTCTGCTCGTAGTTCTGAACGTATTCATAGGTATCAGCTACCTGACCGAAGACACACTCAAAGGCGAGATCTGGCCCACTGAGAGAAGAGGAACGCTGACCGCTCTTGCAAGATTCGTTTCAATAGGTCTCTATATTCCTGCGCTCATCTACGGTTCGACAGCCCCCATAGACCAGTACATGTTGTTCAACGCCCTTATCTGGACCGTGGGACTGGCTGCGGCCGCAGTATGGTACGTCAAGGGCCATGAAACAGGAAAAGGCGTAAGCATTTCTGTGGCTTCAGGCGAAGTCTAGGACCCGGGTGGACAGCTAAACAAGCCGTGGCCCCGTCGTTTGCTGCGGGTTCCCGGCTCCAAAGTCTGCCCGGCAGCTTGGGCTCCTGCTCAAACGGCGCCTCGGTTACGTCAAAATTTCATCCGCTTTCTAAGCGTTCTTCCATGTGCCACCTATAACCCAGACCGGTTCATCCGGGTTAAAGTACTCTTGGCCTGTGACCGAAAGCTTTTCGAGCAGACTTTCATTAACGTCGACGCCAACACCCGGCTTACCGGGCACCTTGTAGTGTCCGTCCACGACGGGCATCGAGTCCCCGATCAGGTCTCTCTTCCACTGTGGGAAAAAGTCGTAGAAGGACTCCTGTATCAGGAAGTTGGGGATAGAGGCGTCGACTTGGACTGTAACCGCGTTCTGAATCGGTCCGAACGCGTTATGAAAAGCCACCTCCAGACCGTAACCCTCTGCTATAGCGCACATCTTCTTCGCTTCGGTCACGCCGCCGACGTTCGTGATGTCAGCCTGAAGGAAATCGAAAAGCCTGCGGGAACACATTTCAATCAGATCCTGTTTGGTGATTATTCTTTCACCCAAAGCAACCCTGAGGTTTGTTCTACGCCTGTATTCCTCAAGCCCAGCCAGATCCTCGGGGTGAACTGGCTCTTCAACGAAGAGCGGGTCAAAGGGCTCCAGCGCCTTCGCCACGGCTATCGCCGAATTTGACCTGAATCGCCCGTGGTGTTCGATCATAAGCTGGCAGTCGCTTCCAGCCCCTTCCCTGACCGCCTCAACACGCTGGACAGCTGTCTCTATGCCCTGTTGGTCGATCCAGTCAAAGTATGATCCGAACACGTCGAATTTCAAAGCCCTGTAACCTTTCGACTTAAGCTCTGAAGCCCTCTTCTTCCACTGGTCTGGTGAAACGCAGCCACTGTACCAGCCGTTGGCGTACACCTTGATTCTGTCGCGGAAAACTCCTCCAAGCAGCCTGTGAATGGGGGCACCCAGAGATTTTCCCACTATGTCCCAGCACGCGATATCGAAGGCGCTCAAAGCCGTCGTTGACTCAAATGACCTGGAAAGATAGAAGTCGTGCTTGTACCATTCCCACCGGTTCTTCTCGAAGTCAAACGGATCAGCCCCCTTGAACACTCTTCCAACTTCGTGTAGAGAGCGCACAACCGGCTCCACTCTGAGAGTGGGAACAGCCTCCCCATATCCGACGAGTCCATCAGAAGTGGTGACCTGAACAAGTATACATGAAGAAGCCCAGGTCTGACCGTGCGCAACTCCTTGGCCCAGCTGAAACACTCTGTAATCCGATATTTTCATGTGTCTCTCATCCGATGGGGGTTAAAACGGGTGACGGTCAGCGTCGGCCTCAACCGTTTTTTCCGGTATCCGGGCATAGTTTTTGACCCTTTCACGTCTGACCCTGAAGGGAAGTCATCTACCCATTCGGAAAAAAGGGAAGCAGTAGGCTAACTCCAAGTCTCAGTCTGCCGACTGACTAGGTCGGGTAGGCGAAAGAAGAGTTCAACACCAAGTTTACACATAAAGCAAGGAATCGTATTCTACCGGAGAGATGTCGGGGGGTCTTGAATTCCAAAAAACCTACCTGGATGCCGTCAGCGGATGCATACCGGTCCTTCCGTCGCGCCGTGTTGGATCAGCTCGTAACTTCCGCACTGCGTTATCGGAGGAAACTTTGTGTACTGTCTATGCGTAGAGCTGGGAGTTTCAGCGGCGAATGGCGGGTCAGGGGGAGCGTGGTGCACCCGTTCTGAAACCTTGATTCCGAGCTTAAACCATTAGCCTGCGAATCCGTGTTCTGTTGAGTTTATATCCGTCTGTATTATTAACTAGTTTAATTTCAAGGAGGAAAATAATTGTGTCTCCTTCTATGTTGAATTGGAATTCTGCACCTAATGGACTGCAAACTTGCTCTAGCGGACCGAAGATGCCTGTCTGGTTACACACCTCATGGGCGGAGCGCCATAAATCCGAGGTGCCCATGTCTTGACGGCTGCAACCTACGTGCTGTCAGCTGACCGCTCCCAGCTTTCGAACTACAGGGGGAACTTTCTGTTCGGGTTCCTGTCATGCGGGCCGGCTAAAGTTTCTCCTGAACCAATCTACAGCATGATCTGCCCTACGAAAGACACGTATAATCCGGCGACAGGGGTTCTGAGGCTCGCCCCGGTGGGGTTAAGACGAATAGAGTCCGCGCTCGTAAGCAGGTTCGGCCAGACTCGAGTCATAGCACAGCACCCATTCGAAATAGAAAAAGCAATCGATGAAAACACCAAGGTCGTTGGACTGACCGAGATGAGTCCGCTTGGAATAGGAACAGTGGACACGGCGATAAGCTGGAGAGCGGACAACTGGAACCGCAAATGGTTTGTTTCATTGATGAAAAAGTTGAGTCGGCTGAAAAAAGTGTTCAGGTTCAAGGTCGTCGTCGGCGGACCGGGCTCGTGGCAGCTTCTTACCCCGTTCACCGACTATCTGCGCTCCCAGGGCACTCCGATAGCGTCTGAAGCGTCAAGGCTAAGGGACTCGGTGGGTGGATTGTTCACCAGGTTAAAGGCGGCCATAGATCCATGGGTTAAGGAGGAGCTGGGTGTAGACCACGTGGTTGAGGGCGAAGCCGACGTACTGGCTCCAGAGATATTCAGGCAAGTGGAAGAAGATGATGCGCCCGAGGTGATCCGATGCTTCACGAACACCATAAAGGGGCTTGAAGATATACCGGAGATCTCGAAAGGAACACTTACTGGCTCTGTAGAAATAATGCGCGGATGCGGACGAGGCTGTGACTTCTGCGCACCGAACCTAAGAACCAAAAGAGACTTCCCCGTCGACCGAATCGTCCGCGAGGCGTCAGTGAACATTTCGATGGGTTACAGAGACGTCTGGCTTCTTTCAGAAGAGCTCACACTTTACGGATGCGATAACAGGAACAAGGTTCCGAACGAAGACGCAATAGTTGAACTGTTCCAGGCACTTAAGAAGGCTGGTGCGGGCAGAATAGGGTGCACTCACTGGACCTTCGCAGGAGTCAGGGCGGCGCCAAACCTTATTCGCAGGCTCTCAGAAATCAACAATCTTCGCAGCCAGTGGATGGGCGTTCAGCCTGGCTTGGAATGGATTTCCCCCAGGATGGTTAAGAAGTTTATGCCCTATAAGGTTAAGCCTTTCAGCCCAGACGAGTATCCTGAAACAGTCCGGGAAGCCGTCAAAATAATGAACCGCTACCACTATTATCCGGCCATAACCTTGGTGGTGGGCCACCCGGAAGAACAAGATGACGAGGTTGACATGACAACACAGTTCATTGAAACCCTGTCCAAAGTGGACGGAATGAGAGGGATAGTGGCGCCGCTCCTCTACGTGGACTACTATAAGCCTGACAGGACAATGGACTACGACCGCATGAATGAGCATCATTGGAGGCTCTACTATACCGCGTGGAAACATAACGCCAGAGAGTTCGGCGATTCAATCTGGCTTGCTACACAGAACTTTGACCCGTTAAGCAGGCTGGCAACTGTCCTAGGGGTTCACGTGCTCGACAAGTATATTATGAGATTCCTGAAATCCGAATTCAAAAGACGATTCCATTACGTCCCGGACTGGATGACTGTTTGATCGTCAGCGACCAGACACCCACTACTTTTTTGAATCGCCTGGTTTTGTATCCAACTTTTGTAGACCTTGATCCCTTGGGGTTCTGCATAAACAGCGCAAAGGTTGAATCAACAGTTAACCGGCGTCGAAACAGGCTGCAGATTCTCAGACTCGGCCTCCTTGGGAAATCCTCTGACACTAAGCCAAGGTAAACCGGCGAATTTTATTTGGGGACGTTGTCAATTTGCGGGCAATAAGCCTCCAAAAGCGCATTTTGTCGTATTCGATTAGCGCTCTAAGAGAGCACTTCTCGGGCGTTCGTAAGGCATGTTGTATTTGATCTGGTCTAGGTTCAACAGCGACGATTGAATGAGCAAAGAAACAGTGTCGTCGAAGAGTGTTTGTCAGCCAGTAATCTTGGATGTTTTCGAGGCAATGTGTCTGTTATCGGTGTTTTTCAAAACACAGGGTCTTGTATTTTTAAGAGCATTTAAATGTATGCGCATC
This sequence comes from Thermoprotei archaeon, assembly GCA_038883995.1. GTDB lineage: Archaea > Thermoproteota > Thermoprotei_A > Marsarchaeales > Marsarchaeaceae > JAMDBQ01. The sequence goes on from JAVZLA010000030.1 coordinate 5,751, forward strand.
CATTCATCGATCCATCAAAGTAGTGTAGGGGAATACGGGTCGTGGCTTACCCCGTCGGGAAATTTACCTACCTTACAGTCGATCTCCTGCTACTGATGGAAGAACGTAAACTTGGCCGAAGAATTGCACAATTGGATCCAAGGATGAAGAAAATTCCTTTGCAGGAGTTTTAGTTGGACTATCTGACGACCAGCACTGAACAGTTGGCATAGTGGACTACGCCGCTAGCGACGCTTCCGAGAAGAAGCCTCTTGAAGCCACCAAGTCCCCTAGTCCCAACCACAATGAGGTCCATGGCATTCTCGTCCGCGTACTCGGCTATTCCGCGTACCGCAGAGTCCACGTGCTGGACGACTGCCTTCTTCGGTTTGATACCTTCCTCCTCTGCGAGAGATGACGCTTTCGAAACAATCTCCTCTGCCCCCCGTCTTGCCTCGGCTTCGATCTTGCTGACATCAAACAAAACGTCGCCCGAGTACACAGTGGGGGGAATAACTATGACGTGGAGAACACTGAGCTCGGCGTCGTTGTTCTTCGCTATCTGAGCAGCCACTCTCACGGCTCTGTCGGAGTTTGCCGAGCCGTCTACCGCAACCAGGATGCGTCTAATCTTTTGTCCCTTGGCTGTAGCCGCCAATTCAAGTCGTCCTGTTTGGCTGAGTGTTGGTGCATGCTATTAACAGTGTCGGGTGAACGATTGATTCGTTAAATCTAAGGGAGAATCCGTCGTCAAAAACGGGCTTCGAGGTATTCGAAGTATCCTATTGAACAGCCATCGTATTCTCGCATCTAGGCAGACAGCGTTTGTGGCATCTTAGATGGATTCGGCGGGAAAGCGGGGAAGTGTTTATCCTAGGGTCAGCTTTCAGCAGACACCACACAAATATCTGCACTTGCGCCTTCAATGTTTCCGCAACTATCGCTGTCCCGCGAACACGCCAACAGACGGTGAACTCCACTGTCTAGGCCGCTATGCACCCTCCAGGGCTTTTGCGGTGAATGCAGCACTCATTTTTCAGCCCGGCATGTAAGTGTGGAATAGTGGAAGTCATCCGATGTGTTCCGCTACCTCTACCCATATTCCATCCGGGTCTTCCACAAATCCTATCAGATATCTTCCGGAGTCTCCCCGTTCAACCCAAGGCTTCACAGCAACTTTGCCTCCAAGAGAAACCAGTCTCCCGATCGTCTTCTCAACGTCGTCTACATCGAACCCAAGATGGTCCAATCCTTCTCCAGCCAAATAGGGTGCGTCATACGCTGAGCCCTCGGGATACCAGTTAAGCTCAAGACGCTGGTGTGTCGTAGGGTCTTCGAGCTCCACGAACACGCCTCCATGGCTCATAGAGCCTCTTGTAATCTCAACAAGACCCAAACCCTCCTTATAGAACAGAAGACTCCTCTCAAGAGATCTAACCCTGATTCCCACATAGTTAAAGGGCATGTGCACACGAGTTCTGATTCGCTTATAAATCTCAGCAGCGTCAGGTCGTATTCAAAAATAGGGTCATCGAGCACAAGTTTCAAGTCCACGCCAATCTGACTCTTAGATTCAACAGACGACTATGCTCCTCGATTTGTTCAGATGTGTCTGACACCGTCGGTGCGTTGGCTTTGCCCTGATAAGCAGCCTTCTATTGATGCTTTGCTTCAAGTCAACTGTTTGACGTGTCGTTGATGGATAGCCAAGTGCCAAGAATATCATTTTTGCCGATTAGTCGCCTTAGCTTCGCTTCTCTTGTTGAAGCAGGTTTCTCTAAAAATTACTGGACCTACAAGTGTCATGTTAAGTGTTAAGAAGGGAATATGCTCGTACCAATTAAACCGGAGGAACTTCGAGAATGATTGGGAATGCGGTTTAACCATTCTGATATACATTGTCCAGATTCAAAGGCTTCACAGGTTGTACTAGTCCCCCGAGAAGACGACGCCGACTTGGGTCAGCAGGAATGAACGAGTTACATAGATTTGCAACGCATGGGAAAGAGGGTATCGGCTCTGACATCCGCTAGTTAAGTTGAGAGGCGTGATCTTCGTACTGGACCTCCAAGAGAAAGGTTTGGTCTAATCTGCTTCCAAACCATCTCCAGGTAGTTCTGCAGAATGGGTGACAGGTCTGATAAATAGGAGTCCCAGCACGGCCATAGCGAAGGACGGGATTCCGATAAGGTAAACTGACGCTGCTGACCAGCCGAATCTGCTTATAAAGTCGAACATTATTTTTCCTATGGAGCCTGCGAAGACGAGGCCAACGCCAAACGTGATGCCGGTAACCACGCTTGCATCCTTTTTACGGAAAGTCTCAGAAATATGTGCGAATATGGCCACATATATCATGATTGTAAAGAATCCAAACAGGAGTGCTAGGCATAGGAAGCTGTAGAAGCCGGGAAACGTTGAGTAGGCGATAACCGCGACCACGCCTTGAACCACTCCTCCCACAGCGAAAGCCCATCTCCTGTTAAATCTGTCACCGAAATAGCCTGCCAGCCAGCTTAGCCCCAAGATGGATATTCCGTCTGCTCCCGCCAGGAATCCAGCTGTCACGACGTTGAACCTTAGAACGTTTTCCAGATAGGAGGACACCGAGATAGTCCATCCCCAAAAAGTGACTTCATACAAAGCCAGCAAAACGACTGGGATATAAGTCATGTAGCTTCTGAAAATTGTTAGATCAAGTTTATCCTTGGCGGATTCGTGATGCGTGTTCAGGGCATGTGCATCTGCCTTTTCAGGGTCCGTGTATCTGCGCTTTACTACGAGTACAATGAGTAATGTGCCGACGGAGCCTATAACCCCAAATATGTAGAAAACATCACGCCACAGGTTGGTCGCGTTCAGGATCAGACCGGCTAGGAATGGCCCGAAGAACAGACCTACACCGAAGAAATTCTGGGAAATGCCCACTCCTATTCCTCTTCTGCTGGCGAAGATGTTTGCGAGGGTGAGTACGATCGAAACGCTCCAAAACCCTTCTCCTATGCCGGTTAGAATTCTGGCAACAAGGACGAACGTAGTGTTTATCGCCGCAGCTGTCAGGAAAACTCCCAGAGTCGCTACACCTATTCCTACAGAAAGAGTGTACTTGTACCCGTATCTCGATAAGAAGAAGCCTGCCGGAACGGAGCCCGCTATCTGCCCGTAAAGGAATATGGTGCCGAGGAGACCTGAGAGAGAAAGAGGGATTGAAAATGCGGCGCTGACGTTGGGGACCAGAAACGAGAACGCAAATCTGTCTATAGCGTAGCTAAAATATGCCACTCCAAGACATACTAAGACTAGAACGATTGTTTTGTTGATCTTTATGGGTGCAGACATATTTTAGCGACACTCACAGGTTATTAAGTTTATATACATTTTTGATTTGCTACTCTTAAACATATTTTACGTAAATGTGTATTAATAAAGGTAAACTAAGCATCCAGTCTTTCCACTAAAGACTAAACCTGAAATCGTGCAATAACTGGTATTCAACAGAAAGTACAGGAGGCCTCGAGGCTACCCCGTTAATTAGGTTTATTCAGAAAATCGACTGGGCGATCGTAAAGTATCCGTATAGTAAATTCTCCTGACGTTTTTCTCCCGATACTTTCGCTGGAATACGCTGACGGGGGACTTGTGCGCAGAAGCATCAGTGTTGCTTTTCGATTGAAGATTTTCGCAGGGTCCGCCCACTGGTTTCATTTCGATCAGGACCTAACCGTGCTAGTGTGAACTGACGGTGCGGGTGCGGTTTCGGCTGAGGCGATTCGGTCAGTCCGCCTGCCGGCTCCTGTGACAAGCTGACCGCCGCCTCTGCCTTGACCTAAACGTGTACGCTGTGCATTAGCTGGCTCCTGTGGACGCATAGTAGAAGGTGTTGTAGGAGTAGCCGATTATTGCATTGTATACCATGCCTTTGACGTAGGGCTGAGTGAACAGGTAGGTGTCAGGGTTAGGGGTATAGGCGTAAGGCGCATAGTAGTATGTGAAGTTGTATATGTATCTGAGCTGCTGTAGCTGGAGTGTCGGGTTCGTTTCGTACGAAATGTTGTAGAGTATCGAGTTAATGTTGGTCAGATTCATTCCCGCCCACATTCCGTCTAGGCTGGTGAACGCTGCAACCACAATCTGGTTGTAGGGGTCCGGCCAGTCAGGGCACCATGTTAGGCCAATCGTGTACGGTGGACTGATCTTAGGGTGACCGTACTGTTCTCCGAGAAGCTGGCTGGAAACAGTCTGCAAGGATACCGCTACGCCAAGTTTTTCAAGACCTGACTGAATGATTTCGAACTCCGTTTGAATGGACGGCGACACAGGTGCAATGGTTTCCGTGGTCTGGACGGGCAGTTGAGGAGCCTTCGGGTTGCCGAGAACTGTCCCGTTCGCCATGGTCACTTGGTAGCCCATTTGCCAGAGGCTTTTGTTCAGGTATTTTGCGGCGATGTTAAGGTTGTATGGGTAATTGGTTGTGTTCAGTTCCTTGAACTGCGGGAACACAGGCGAGAGCGGTCCGAAGTATTCTTGCGCGTACGCTGTCTTGTTATAGCTGTAGTCCGTTTGAAGTAGTGCAGTGTAGTTTATTGCGTGTGCAATGGCGAATCTGAAGTTGGTGTTGTTCGTTGGGAAGACTTGGGTGTTGAAACTGAAGTAGTAGAAGCAATCTGAGGGTCCGAAGTTCGTGAATATTTGGTTGAAACTGTACTCTTTCTTGTAGTTATATGAGTCGTACATCTGGCCGAAGAACGGTATGCTTACGTAAGACAGTTGAGCGGAGTTTGTAGCGAAGTCTTCAACTCGATCTATATGCGACAGGCCATAGTTTATTATGACTTCAGGTATCTTGGCGGGCAAAATATTGAGAGCCGCATGGTCCGCTCCATTCTTATTCCAGTAATACGGATTCTTAACGAGTACAATGGTTGAAAGAGAAGTGGATACAGATTTAACCATGTAGGGGCCCGTGCCTGGTCCACCGTTGTTGTTGAAGTAACTGCTGGCGTTGTTCGCCTGGACTCCGCCGTGAGCGTCAACGTATGCGGGGTCAACCACGGCACCCCACCAGCTTGCGATATCGGTCAGGAAATATGAGTAGTGAACCAGCAGGTTCACCTGGAAAGTCATCGGGCCAGTAACAACGTACGCCTGATTCGGATAGCTCATCAGCTTCTGTATTGTAGCGTTACTCGGGTTCCAATGGGTCAGCATGTTGCCCAGAAGCTTAGCCATTACAGCAGGATCAGTGGCCGCAGCTTGGTCGCCTGTCGCATAGGCGACAGCGTTCTGAGTGCCCCATGGAATCGCGTACCCCGAGAGGAAATAGGAGGTACTCTGAGTTATACCGGCGTAATTTGAGTATCCGACTGTCTGGCCCATGAATAGTTCTCTAACGAAGCTGAACCAGACGGTGGCAGCGCTTACATTGTTACCGTCAGAAAACTGGACATTCGGCCTGATGTTGAACGTATAGTTCATGTAATTGTTGGAGACAGTGTAGCTCGAAGCCAGCACAGGGACGACCTGTGTTACACTTGAGCCGTTGAATTCCACCAGCTGCTGGAAAACGCTGCTAAAATACGAGTCGTCTGCAACTGAGAATCCGAACGCAGGGTCGAGTCCGTCGGGGGCTGCGATTATTGAGTCGTCGACAAGCACCGACTTGTTGTGAGGTTGAAGGCCGACGGTGGTGACGCTTGTGGAAGTAGTGGTAGTGGTCGTGCTTGTGCTTGTGCTCGAACTCGTTTGCGAGGTTGATGTCTTAGAGGTCGTTTTGCTTGAGGTAACCACGAGCACCGCGGCGGCTATGACGATAATCACTATCACTGCTATCGCGATAGCGACTGGCGCTCCGATCCCTCTTTTCCTACGTATAGTAAACATTTTTAGCGTGCTCCCATAGTTCAATATAAATATTGCCTACACCTCAACGAAAACCGGGAACGCCACAATTGTCTGACGCAGCCGCCGATCATTGACTTGTCTGCAAACGGTTTGACGAGTTTAAAGTCCCAGTGTAGTATGATGCAAAAGCGATATTATCCTGCGGCGTATGAGATGCGGATGATCAGTACACCTCCACAGCCTGATAGGAAGAGCCATCCCTTCCATATGTACGATATGATTTACGACATACCTTCTTCGCTCGACGCGTCGCTTAGAGCGGCGACGTCTACACCTAGTTTGCTGGACACCATCTCAGGCAAAAAGCTGTTTTTCACTGGCTGCGGGACGGCATATCTTTCAGGCTGGCTTGCAGCAGAAATTTTGAGCATATTTAACCCTGAAGGTTCCCCCAGAGCACTGTTCGCTCTTGAACTTCCCGACCATCCTGTTGACGGCGATTGCGTGGTGATCGGTATCTCGAACAGCGGCATCACCAAGACCACAGCTGACGCTCTCGCCAGCGCTCGGCGGAGGGGGGCGCACACAGTTGCCCTGACGCATAGCAGGGGGCCCGTCACAGACGCCGCCGACAGTTCGCTTATCATAGGTAACTCGCCCGACGTGTCAAGATGCCACACCAAATGTTTTACAGACAACTTCGGTGCACTCTTAGCTATGTCCTGTGCCACCGCGAGGTCGACGCGTTCGGATTCGTTAACACGCAGTCTTCAGAAGGTTCCTAGCCGTCTGAAAGGCTTTATAGAAGAAGTCGACCCGGAGTGTCGTAAGCTAGCTGAAGCCAACCTCGAATCCCGTGTTCACTACTTCACTGGCTTCGGACCCGGCAAGGTGATTGCAGAGGAAGCAGCTCTCAAGGTTTCTGAAACCCTTTTCCAACCAGCATTCGGCTATGAGCTCGAACAGTTCTTGCACGGTCCCTGGGTTTCCTTGGATGACAAAAGTGTGCTCTTCGTGTACGGGTCTCCCCGGCACCGTAACAGGGTGTTCGACCTTGTTCACGCGGCTTCGAACGTTGGTGCATCCGTCGTCTGCATCGGATGCGAAGAAGACGTGGGAAAGGCGACTTCGATACGGCTCCCCGAGGGCGCGGAGCCTGTCACGCCACTGTACGCGATTGTTCCAGCCTACCTTTACGTCTACTATGCGAGTGTCCTACGGGGAAGGAACCCCGACATGCTCAGATACCAGGAGGAAACCTACTGGAAGTCAAGGCTCATAATTTTTCCGCCTGGAACCCACTGACCGAGAAACATTGCCTACCTCCGGTATCTGCGTCAGGGATTCATATGGGCGATCGGCTAATAGGTCGCGTTGCCTTTCAGCGTTGAAAGAAGCTTGAAAGTTGATCTAAACGAGAAATGGGTTTCAGAACTGCTTTCCGAAAACAGGGTTCTCAGAATTGCAACGGTTGGAGCCGACGGCCAGCCACATGTGTCTTCCGCCTGGTTCATATTCAAAGACCACAAGTTCCTGATTTCAACAGCGTCCGATAGGTTGAAGGCCAAAGACGTGGCGGCGAACCCCAAAGTTGCTTTGATCGTGGACACAGATACTATGCCTTACAAGGGTGTAATAGTATGGGGGACTGCTCGCCTACTCAAGGAAGGAGTTCTGGAAGCCACGGAAGAGATCACCGCTAGATATGTTCCATCCGAACACGTTAAGGAGCAGGTGGCTGAACTCATGCGCGCCGACAGAGTCCTGATAGAGGTTACTCCATTAAAAGTGATGGATATCATGTCGTACAGGGAGAACAATCCGCCCCCTAGGCGCTGAGGTCAGGGAAAGACTACGGCCGCTCCGACATCGACGTGCACGGAGTCTTGGATAACGGAGAAAGCCTTAGGCAGCTGCGCATACTCTTCTACTCTCCACAGTCGGCTTCCCTATAGCTAGGGCCGACCGAACTCGCCGGATGATGTTTGGACGAGCCGACCTGCACGCATCGGTGAATGATCCGGTACCTTAAATAGGCGGCCTCGTCGAACCCGTATGAATTCTCTGGACGAAATCAGGGACTGGTACAGATATAACTTCGACGTACGCAAGAAGTACCTGGCAACATTTGAGTCACTTGGCTGGAGCGGCATCAACTTCGACTCCGGCGCCTCCTTTCCAACGCTAGCGTCGATCATGCACCACGTCTTCGAAGCCTACCATTGGTGGTTCAATAGCTTCCTGAAAAACGATCCTGGAGAGACTAACACGATGGCTGCTCCGAAGTCCGTCGCCGACCTCGCCAGGTCCTCGGAAAGTTTGGAAGAAATGGTGTTCGCCTATCTGAATGGTTTGAGCGAGGAAGACCTGCACAGGGTTGTTACCCGGTCCTTTCAGGTGAGCGGCCGTAAGCACACACTGTCGCTGCCGGTTAAGATCGTGTTGTGGCATATGGTTGAGGAGGAGCTTCAGCATCGTGGTGAAATGAACGCCATCTTATGGCAGAAAGACGTAGACCCGCCTGTAACCGGGTACGACGACTGGTATGCGGAGAAAACTAACATGCCGCCATTTTAGGCACAAGCCCAATGGCAGGGTGCTCGTTGAAGTTCTCAGAGCGTTCCTGCGAGCATCGTAGAAATGTTCGATGCATTGCGTCTGACCGCAGTCATTACGCTCTGCACCGCTTTATCCTGACGTTCACTCCATTCCTGTGGGGGTAGCGGAACTTATTCGCGAGCTATTCCACAGAGTTTTCCTCTGGTCGCTTGGAAGTAGAGTGCACTTTGCCGAAAGTCTTGTAAGAGCGGTTTATCATCGAAGAGGCGAATTGGGTTTCCCAACAGTAGTGGAGGTAACTGTTGTCGTTGTTGAAGTGGCCGCTATCTTTGTCGCCGCCACCCACATGATAGCACCCGACCACTGGCTTCCTCTGTCAGCCGCCTCTACAAGGCAGAAATTTAGCTCCCGTAGAACGCTTTCGATCGCAGCGGCTCTCGGAGTCACTCACTCGGCGACTTCAACCGCAGTGGCCATGTTAATCCTAATCGTGGGAGAGACCATCGCGGGTCTGGTGCATTACCTAGACACCGCTGGCTTCATCCTGCTCCTTGCAGTCGCAGCATACTTTGCGATTACAGGCTTCTTAGAGAGAGAAAACGAAGCACAGGCGTCCGCAGCCCTCGCCTCAGCCGTAGCTGTAAGCGTGTTCCCTGATTTCGCCCTAGTGCCTCTGGTACTCCTCGCCGCCCCGCACGGAGTCGTCTACCTTGTGCAGTTACTCATATTGTTTGCGGCGGCAAGCGCCGCATCGCTGACAGCCGTGACCGCGACCGCCAGAATGGGTATGATTGAATCGATACGAAAGATGCCTCCACGATACTCAGACTACGCAGTTGCGACAGTACTTGTTGTGACTGCGTTAGCCCTCTTATTCACGTAGACTTCCACAAGACGAAGAACCCGGGTCGCCTATGCTGCAACGTCGCTTTCTCAGATAGGAGACAAAGCTGGATTTGCCTCAAGACTATAGGTATGGTTTCTAACGCCTGATCGAGCATCAACGAAAGGCGCCTGATGGCAACATTCGAGCACAACAGGATTCGAAGAGGAACCTCTATCACATAGGACATCTGGGCTAAAGGGGGGACCGAACGCTGAGACATTTACGTTAGTATTTGCGCTCGCGTTTGGGGCTAGTGGCAGCCTGAACGGATACACTGCAGGACCTTGTTAAATTCGGGGTTAATGTTGATGGAATGCTTAGTAAAGGGCACGCGGTTCCGAGATGCCCTCAGCCAGCCGCTACGTACGCTTTGAATGTTCTTCGAGCGGCGTCTTCGATAATTCAACGATCTTCTTGTCTATCCATAGAGAGTGTCTTTCAAGCAGCAGTTTGTGCTGCTTCAACAGAAAGAGCTTGTCCTCACGTGTAATGTTTGATTTAAAGACTTTTTCCCATGCTTCTTCTTGCATCTCTATTGTTTCATTCATCATCCTAGCAAGGGATTCGGGCGAAACAAGACTCAGGATTATTCCTCTTATCGTATGCCACCTCTCCAGCGCGTATTTATCAAAGATCAGTCTGGATTCTTCAAGCGCCTTCACGCCCTTCTTTGTAAGGGTGTAGAGTCTTTTTGAGCGGTCGCCGAAGCCAGATACTTCTATCAAATTCTTTTTCAGCAGGGTTCTCAGCACAGGATAAATGGAACCGGAGCCCGGCCGCCACGACCCCTCTGTCATCGAGTCTATTTCAGTCATGAGATCGTATCCGGAAGCGGGGCCACGGGAAAGCCTTGAAAGAACATATAGCGGCAGCATGCCCCGCCTTCCACGGGTCATCAGTGAAGCTCCTCCCTTCTCTGACATTTCTTCCACTTTGGCTACGAAAGGTTTACTGTGACATATAAACTTTATACATGAAGAATAAGTGATAAAAATATATCGAAATATACATATTACTCAATAATCTTAAATAAGCCTATCCACATATCGATTTGATACCAATGAAAGACATAGTGGATACCGCAGTTGAGGCGGGCTCCTTCCAAACTTTGGTGACGGCGGTCAAGGCAGCGGGTCTAGTGGAAGCACTCAAAGGTGAGGGACCATTCACAGTTTTCGCACCAACCGACAGCGCGTTTTCGGCTCTACCGCCAGGAACCGTCGAAAGTCTGCTCAAAGACCTTCCGAAGCTGAAATCAATTCTGTTATACCATGTCGTTTCCGGGAAGGTGATGTCAAGCCAAGCGATGCAACTAGCTCAATCTCATTCGCCGGCGAAAGTAAAAACACTCCAGGGATCAGAAATCACTTTGAAGGTAGAAGGATTGATATCAAAATCGCTTATGGTGAACAATGCGAAAGTCGTCAAAGCCGATGTTGAGGCAACAAACGGAGTAATCCACGTAATAGACAAAGTGATACTTCCACCTTAACCCTCCACTTTTTTCTTCGGTGCTAATTTTGGACGCAATCCAGCATAGAAAGATCATTCTGGTAATTTGGCTCGTGTTACTGTTGGCAGCAGTGCCTGCAGTCATGAACTATGGCAAATACATAAACTATTCTTCTTCGACAACAGGCCTCGCCCACAGCGAATCAACACGGGCCCAGGACGCTTTGAACAGTGTTTCCCCTCAAAACCAGAGTCTCCTTTTGGTGGTAAACGTTACCCAGATTCGGGGATCTGTAAGCAACGAGACCTTATCCTTTCAAAAAGCTGTTATTCAGAAGCACATTCCATACGTTTCCTCTGTAACGTCGGCGTATTCAGCTTACGCATTATTCCTCGACGGCACTGTGGGATTATACTCGCATGAGATACGGAATGTCTATTACAACCTGTCGAACGCCTCTAAAATGATTTACACCTATCCCAAACTGTTTTACACAGATTGGGCCGCGTCAAACTTCACTTCAGACATTAACCTTACTGCGCAGGACTCCCACTACAACGGTTCATCGTATGAAGCTGCATTCATAGCCAATCTCCGAAACCTGCTTCAATCTCAGGCAACGCAGCCTCGATCCTATTTAGTCCAGCATGCGTCGCAGGAGGCAGCTCTGGAAGTATTTCATGGGTCCTATTATGTTCCGTATGCGGCAAAGTACGTCAATTTTACGGATTACACCAACCAGCTAACCTTGGCTAACGCAACAGCCACGCTCATAGACGGATTCGTAAATTTCAAAGTGTCCCCCTCAGTTGTCTTGGCGGCAGCGGTACCCGGTGACCTCGGATACAACTATGTTCGATTATACGGTCTCACAAACGCGCCGTCCTTCATCACGCAGCCCTACGTTAGCCCGAACGGCAAAATAATGCTTATTCAGATCGACTTCAACGTGCCATCCGGCTACAGGGGGCCGAACAACTTCTATCCCTCTGAAAACGCGGCCCCTGAAATCACCCAAATATCCCAGCGGTTCTTTGGCGACTACGCTCAACTAACCGGGGACGGGGCGATAACACGCGATAACCAGGCGGCCACCCAGAACTCCGGAATCGTCTTTGCGTTCACTTTCGTCTTCCTGGCCGTGGCGGTGGCGATAGCTCTGAGATCCTGGATTGCTCCGTTGCTTGCTCTGGTCTTCGTGTCTTTTGCCACTCTCCTCGGATACGTTTCCATATTCCTTACGGGTGCGCTGATCTTCAAGGTAAACTTCATCGTGACATACACTCTTACAGCTGTAATCTTGGGCGTGGCGACAGATTACTTCGTATTCATCCTTTCACGTTACAGAAACGGACTGAACGACGGTCTTGACAGCAACGCCGCGCTTCGACAGGCGACGTCGAAGGCGGGGTTAGCCGTTGTGATAAGCGGGACAACCGTGGCAACCAGCCTCGGAACCTTCGTAGTTGTTTCAGGTCTGAGATCATGGGGTCCAGTCCTATTCATGGCTGTCCTGCTCACAGTAGCCTTGGAAGTTACACTGCTACCGGCGATAACATCTTTCATCGGGCCCAGACTTTTCCTGTCACGTTCAGTTAAACAGAGAAACCCGCAGGCGTACAGGCAGTCGAAACTATACAAGGCTGCGAAGGCTTCAACAAACAGAAGCCTGATCGTTGTCGCCGTGATAGCTTTGCTTGCTGTGCCATGCATATACCTGTGGTTCAATGTTCCTACAACATACAACTTCCTCGAAGGACTGCCCGACTCCCTGCCAAGCGTTCACGCGCTAAGGGTCATCGAATCCAATTTCGGATCCAACCTACTTTACCCCAACTACGTTGTGTTCAACCTAAGCGGGCCCGCCTACCAGCCCAATGGAGCCCTGACTCCAGAGGCGTTTACTCAGATAAGACAAGTCGAAAACTTTGTGTTAGGCACGCCGGGTGTGACCAAGATAGTGGGGCCGAACTTGACCGCTGATTCGCGTGGACAGTATTCGCCTTTCATCTTTAACGACAACAAAAGCGCGTACCTGCTGGTGTACACTTCTTACAGCCCCTACTCCCAGCAAGCAATCACGCTCGTCAAGCACCTGAGGTCGAACACAAGTATCCTTGTAGGCGGGTTAACTTCTTCGGTAGTAGACCAGCAGGCCTACTATGCCAGAATATACAGCATCCTGGAGCTAACCATACTGGCCGCGGTGGCAGTTATTCTCGGAGTATCCTTTAGGTCGCTGAAGTACCCGTTCATAGCGCTCACCGGCGTATTCATCAGCATAACATGGACAACCGCTGTACTTTACCTCCTGTCAGAATACGTATTCCACCAAGAACTCCTCTATCTGATACCTCTGATACTCTACATTATACTCATGTCTTTGGGCAACGACTTCACGGTGTTCCTGATCAGCAGAATCAGGGAGGAACAGGGTAAACTCGGGTTCACAGAAGGCATACTCAAAGGGATGGTGGGTTCGGGAACAGTAGTAACAGCCCTCGGCTTAATATTAGCAGTGTCCCTTGGATCGCTGGGGCTTTCCCCGATAACATTCCTGCGGCAACTGGGACTCGCATTCGTAATATCTCTGGTGCTGGACACCTTTGTAATAAGAACCTTCTACTTCCCAGCCATGATAAAACTGCTGACACGCGGCGCCGGCGACACAAAACAGCAAACTGGCTGAAAAAGTCTGGCGTTACAAGTACCTCTGACTAAACCCTGCACTTACACCCCTTTTTCCTGAGAATCATGATTTGGTCGGTAACAGTGTCAACGTACGTATCCTGCACTGATAAACCTGTGGCCTGAGTCTTATTCAGAGGAGAATTATGTCTAAAGCCTCTGGCCGAGAACTCCTTAACCAAAGCCTCATGTCTTTCGTAGAGGGCGGCGAGCTTACCTCTCCACCTCTCGGTTTCAGGATGCTTGGCATACCCTTTCTTATTGTTGGCTATAACAGACCAGATTGCATGTAGTTCTCTGTGTTCGCCGAGCAAGTGTCTGTCACATAATACAGAAGGATCGAGATCCCATATTCGCAAGACTGTTCAAGCAGACATCGATCGCCTGATTTAAAAGCGTCTTCACATTGAAAGAAGTATTCGAACAAGACCAGCCTGCACACATTGCTGAAGTGTACCTGTCTTCAAACCAATCATCGAAAGATACGCGGCTTCCAGACATTGGCGCGAACACGTTAGAGTGCCTGTGCTCCAGTTCTAAGCGGTTGCGATTGGCCTGTTATTTCAGGTCTTCGAAGCCGTAAACTTCGAACAGGCCGCGTTCAAAGTGTGTAGACGATTCTGCTAGGTCTTCAAGCATTTTCTCGGCGTACCTCACGGCTACGAGTGCAGCCGGGTAGAGCACTGCTTCCTCAAGGGC
>JAVZLA010000031.1:0-19423 GCA_038883995.1 Thermoprotei archaeon
CAGATAGCCGTTGTTTTCAAGCGAAGTAAGCCTGTCGACCAGGTTTTTCAGTTTCCCGGGGACAGAAGACCAGTACGTGGGTGTGACGAACACCATGCAGTCGCATTCAGAGGCTTGTTCGAGTATTGCAGAGCAGTCGTCTTTAACCACGCATGGATGCACGCAGCTCGAAGGCACCGACGAATAGCAGCCCAGACATGCTCCAACCTCCATGTCCTTTAGCCTGAAAGTAGCCACTTCAAAATTCAGTTTTTTCAGGCGGCTGGACAGAAAAGACGTTATTTGACTGCAGGTTCCGTCTTCCGTCGACGCGTCTACAAGCATGCATTCCATACTTAGTCCACGCTCATCGACATGCGAGTCTCTTTAAGCGGTTCTGTTATATATGCAGCCGCCGACGCTTTGGCACAGGCAGGTCGGCCTCCACGCGATGGCGTAGAGCACAAGGAGCGGAAACAGTTCCACTTATATATGTGGAATCATGCTTGAGGCTAGGTACAGTATATGAGTTATGAAAGAGGATCGGGTGGCAGGTCGCCATTTGGTCCGAAACCGGTTGAGGAAGGAAAGGAGTATGAGGTGGACGTGACGGAGCTTTCGAGTCGCGGTGACGGTGTAGCCAAGATTCAGGGCTTCGTTATCTTCGTTCAGGGAGCGAAAGTTGGGCAAAAGGTGCGCATAAAGGTTGAGCGCGTTGGCCCAAGGTTCGCTAGTGCACGCGTCATAAGCAGTTAGCCGCTTTTCTATCTGCTTTTGACCCCTCGCATCTCAGTCTCTCTACGAGACTGTCAAGATCTCAATTTTTATTCAATCTTTTTGACTGTTTTCTCGCATGCGGAAACCGTGTCATTTGCTTGAATTTCCGTCTAATAGAGCCAGAGGGCGAGCAACCCTGCTAGAACAGCGGCCAGAACAAGCGCGTCAAGTTTTGTGAAGCGTATTTCGTATATGTTTGTCCGATGGTTGTAGGCTCGGAAGGCCCTTGTGTCCGCTGCCACGGCTGTCGTTTTGGCGCCTCTTAACACGAAGACCATTACCGGTATCACACTGAACAGAAACGCCGCCAGATAGTAAAACGGTCTGAAGACCCTGGGCGCGTTGCTGCCGAATCCTCTTAGAAACTGTACTTTCATGAATGTGTCGATCGATCTGAAGAGACGTGGCAGCTCCCTCATCGCCACCACAAGGGAGAAGGTTATGAAAACAGGAATCTTGAGTCTTTCAAGAACCCTCAGAACCTGCGACGGCGTGGTTGTTACAACGATGATCAGGCTTGCGAGCAACACCAGCATTGTCTTGGAAGCCTGATAGACCGCTGAAGAAGCGAATCCCGCGAGCTGTTGGAGGACGGCGGCGGGCTGCGCGGACAGCTGCAGACCGTACGAATGGTTGAAAGGAGCAAGAAACGACCAGAATCCGGCAAGCGCGGTCATGACTGTAAGCCAGAACGCAAGCCGATACTTCTCCCGTCCGTTCCTGAGTGTGAGAAATGAGCCGAGTAGCACAACTGTAAGCGCGATCGTCAGGCTTGGGGCGGCAATGTACACGACAACTGTGCACGCTATCTGAACAAGCATCTTTGTAACGGGGTTAAGAATATAGTAGAACGTGGTGCCTTTTTCATATCTGCTGAGCTCTTCGAGACCGGACATCCCTATCACGTCGAACAAGATGTAAAGCAGCAGGAGCTCTCCGACAACGAAGGAGGCGGCAGCTAGCAGAAAATAGAACTCGAACAGAACTTTCACCGTTAGATGGTTTAACCCGAGAAACCTTCTCCATAGTAATTAAATCTTTTCACAAGCCGCCTGGAAACCTTGCACGCTGGCGAACCAGCGCAAACGAACGACCAGAACGCTCACATGGGCCGCCGCATTCGCCGACTCGTCTGTGTGTACGGTGCTTTCAAACCGGTTGCAGCCTTCTTTGGGACGGTTATCCATGGGATTTGGCAACGGTCTCCGGCTTACGAATGCTTGTTGTGTTGAACCAACACGTCTTTAAAGCGGAAGGCTGCGTTGAACCACCTGCCGGCGGTCGGTTGAAAGCACATGAACACAAACACAGTTTTCTCTCCAATGTTTTCCCAGGCCAGTCAGCATCTGGAACACGTTTCCCAACCACACTCTCCCCCTCTCAGAGATTTTTCGCAGCCGATCGCATTCAACGATCACGTTCACATCAATTATTCGGGGAACCAGTGTTCTTCTGCTGCCGTGGATTAGGAAACCAGCCAACAAACGGCTGACGCGGCTACACGTTGAAACCGAAGCTTAGGGCATGTTCTTATAACCCAAGGCCAAATTTCACGTTGTGGCCTATCTTAGGAACGTGACTATGTCGGAGACACGTGTTCAAACAGCTTATCTGGTTAACCCCGGCGACGCCAATCCACTGGAGATTTTACATGGAGGAATAATGATGAACTGGATTGTGTCAACGGGCACGCTGGCGGTTTCCCGTCTATCCCGGGGTAACGCTGTGCTCGGGTCGCTTGACAGCGTTTTCTTTGTGAACCCGGTGAAAGTGGGCGACCTTGTAAGAGTCGACAGCTGGGTCGAATACGTTGGCACTTCTTCGGCAGAGGTTGCGGTGCGTGCTCAATCGGAGAACCCCGTCACACATAAACTCACAACAACCACGTTTTCACATCTTGCGTTCGTGGCCGTCGATTTCAGAGGTGAGCCGCGGCCCATTAACGTCAAACTGACACCCACGGCCTCTGAGATGGAGTCTTACAGGCTTGCAAGACAAAGATGGCAGAACAGGAGACGTGTTCTCGCAGATAGAAGAGCGAAGAGTCTGGACGTCAGACCCTACGCCACCACTGGGGAATGGAGGCTTAACTCATCCAGAATCGTATTTTCGGACGACGCCCTTTACGGGGAACTCATGTTCGCCGGCCGCCTTCTGAAACTGCTGGATGAGCTAACAGGCAACCTAGCCACCAAGTTCTGCGGGGGCTCAGTGGTCACAGGATCCGTGGATGAGATGAGCTTCTATCATCCGATACGTGTGGGAGACATTCTCGACGTCTCCGTGGCACTAAACTATGTTGGGAAAAGCTCTCTTGAACTGGGGGCCAAAGTCGTAACCGAAGACCCTTTCTCCGGTAAAAGAAGGCACGCGGCCACAGCCTACTATACCTTCGTACACCTGGATAAGTCCGGGCACCCCGCGTCCGTTCCAGAGTACAGGCCTTCTGGCGCGGAGGCTCTTCTACGTTTCAAAGAGGCTCAGCAACGGATGGGTCGCAGAAAGAGAAAGTTGACCCTGTTCAAAAAATACATTTCAACGCTTAGTGTCCCAGCCTTCATCTAAGAAGGTAGAACGCTCTGCCTTCCAGTATTTGGAAACCGCGCTGGCCTCGGTTCCCGTCGAGTCACGGCACAGGTTTAGTCACGGTTATAACTGTGCTCAGGGTTTGAGCAGCGTGCGCGAATCCAAAGCATACGTTTCGGTAGACATGGAAGGCATAACAGGCGTCGTTTCATCAGAAGACGTGACCCCTGGAAAGGGAAACTACGAAAGATTCAGGCGACAGATGACGGCGGACGTGAACGCGGTGATATCTGGGCTACGGAAAGCGGGGGCAACCGAGATACTCGTTAACGACAGCCACGGGTCGATGCAGAACCTTCTCTTAGAGGAACTCGACCCGACGGCGCAGCTCATCTCAGGAGTGAACAAGCCCCTCTACATGATGGAAGGCATAGACGAGTCGTTCAGATGCGCGCTGTTCGTGGGATACCATTCCATGGCCACGGGAAAGGGCGTTCTGAGCCACACTATGTCGGGTGTAACAAAGGTCACTTTGAACGGGAAGGTTACATCCGAAGGAGAGATCAACGCGATGATCGCGGGCCACTACGGCGTGCCTGTGGTTATGGCGAGCGGAGACCAGTACACGATTTCTGAGATACAGGAGGCTTTAGGCGGAATCGAAGGCGCAGTGGTGAAATATGCAATAGAAAGGTCTTCCGCCAGATGTCTTCCCCCGTCGGTGACTTCGACGCTTCTGTCTCAGGCGGCCTACAACGGCTTCAAGAAGGCGGATTCGAAGCCCGCGTATAAGCCGAAGATGCCGGTTGAACTGGGACTTGAATTCAACAACCCGGGCATGGCTTACCGCGCATCCTATCTTCCGTTCGTGGAGCCGGTGGACGCGAGAACTGTTATGATTCACGCTGACGATGCGATAACCGCGTGGAGGATGTTTTGGAGCGCCCTCCTACTGGGAAGGTCTTCAGCAGACTAGGCGAACTACCCACCCACCTACCCACCTACCTTCGAAGGTCTGCGCTCGTGAACCACGTTGTGCAGGAGACTCAGGGATCGGCGTCAGCGTAACATACTGTTGCCTTCCAGTCCTCCCTCTTATATTGGAGATAGATGACGGAGTTCGCATACTTTGATAACCCGTCTAAAAGGAAGCCGTTCTGTGTCGGCTGAAGTAAAACATGGCTGGATGGAAGTCAAAAGATCGGATGACTCCTACAAGGAGATAGCGGACTACGGGATAATCGGGGACACGCGTACCTGCGCCCTGGTGGGCGTCGACGGATCCATAGACTGGATGTGTCTGCCAAGGTTTGATTCGCCAAGCGTGTTCGCGTCGATTCTCGACGTCAGAAAAGGCGGACGGTTCAGGATAGCTCCAGCCGAAAACACTTTCCGGGCCAGACAATACTACTTGGGGTTAACCAACGTCTTGGTCACAGAGTTCAGGGGTTCAGGCTACTGGCTGAGGCTCACAGATTTCATGCCGTGCGCTTCAACTTCGGGGAAAATCGCATCATCAGGCGAAATTCACAGAATAGCGGAATCCCGCAAGGGGAAGGTGAAGCTTGGGGTTGACCTTTCACCGAGACCGGGATATGCGGAGGCGATACCCTTGGTCAGCAGAGTCGACGAAATCGGGTACACTTTCACGCCCCCGGATCCTTCTATCAGGCAGGAGACTGCGCTCATCACCGACCTAGAATTCAAGATTGCTGACGGCGGTGTCTCCGGGCTGTTTACTCTTGGCGAAGGAAAGAAACTTACGTTCGTATTCCGCTATGGGGGACTCAGACCACACCACTCTGCCGACCCGTACACGGACGCCAAGCTAAAGGAAACGGTGTCCTTCTGGAAGAAATGGGTTTCCCAGTGCACCTATAACGGACGATGGAGGGAACAGGTTCTCAGGTCCGCGCTAGTGCTGAAGCTGCTTGTTTATTCTCCCACGGGCGCAGTAGTCGCAGCCCCCACCACATCTCTACCGGAACATGTAGGAGGCGTGAGAAACTGGGATTACAGGTATTCTTGGATCAGAGACTCTTCCTTTGTGCTTTGGGCGTTCAAGTCGCTGGGGCACGTCAAGGAGGTGGAGAACTACATTGAATGGCTGGAAAGCGTATTCCATCTGACGGGCGGCAGCCTGCAGGTGATGCTTGGGCTCGGAGGCGAAAAAGATCTCTCTGAGCAGATTCTTCCGCATCTTTCGGGCTACAAAAATTCGTCGCCGGTGAGGGTAGGCAACGGCGCGTGGACACAGTTTCAACTGGATGTCTACGGGATACTGCTTGACGCCCTCTATTTTTCACACAAACATGGTTCCCACGCCGGCAGAGGCGGAATTACGAAAGAAGTGTTCAACCACTTCGTGGAGCCGCTCGTAAACTCGCTTAAGGAAGACTGGAAAAAACCTGACTGCGGCATATGGGAGGTTCGCGGGAACCGAGAGCATTTCGTGTACTCCAAGATGTGGTGCTGGGTTGCGTTCGACAGGGCGGTTAAGCTTGCTGAGGCGTTGAACTTTACCCGGAGAGCCGAAGAATGGAGAGAGCTCAGGGACGAGGTAAAGAAGGATATTTTCGAACATGGCTGGAACCCTGACGTCAAAGCTTTTACGAGAAGCTACGGGTCAAGAGACTTGGATTCCGCTAACCTGCTTATGCCTCAGGTTCGATTTATCAGCGGTAGCAACCCCTACATGGTTTCCACGTTGGAAAAGACTGTTAAAGAGCTCATGGTTGGAGAAGACCTCTTGCTAAGGTACAAGTCGGAAGACGGGTTGCCAGGCCAGGAGGGCGCTTTTCTCATGTGTAGTTTCTGGCTGACGAACTGCCTCGCCTTGGCGGGGAAAACGCGCGAAGCAGCCAAACTTCTTGACAGACTGGTGAAGAAGTCAAACCATCTGGGCCTTTATTCTGAGGAGATCGACCCTGAGACAGGCCGGTTTCTGGGAAACTTTCCGCAGGCGTTCACTCATATGGGCCTCATAACGGCCGCGGTCTCACTTGACAGGGCACTGAACCATGCTGCGTGACGCTCAGATTGGTGCCCGCATGAAGATACCCGGCCCCCAAGCTGGCCTGCACGGGTAGCCGTATGGTTGCTTATATGTTTCCTTAACGCAGGTATAGGCGATGACGGATACTCCTGCCGCCAGGATAAGGCTGCTCTTGGAATTGATAGAAGAAATAGAGGAAATTGACTCCAAGATGAAGACTCTGTTCGAGTCCGACGTGAAGAACTATCAGATAGCCAGAGACCATCTTCTGGAACTGAGAAGAATGATCCTGCTGAAGATAGCCGAAGTCGCCCAGAACTATGAATATGAGTACGGAGACTTCCCGGACAGACTGGAATGACCGTTCGAATAGAATCGAGCACAAGGGCGCGTCCCATGAACAAACACATTTGGCCAGCCACATTGGCGGCGGTCGCATACGTTCTCTTTTCCCTGGTCCTGGTATCTGTTGGCGAAAACTTCTCGGCTAACAGGGCACTCTTCGAATGGATTAACAGCAATCAGCTCACTGTGCTAAACCCGGTCATGGTAGACGCCACAAAATATGGCAGAGAATACTTCTGGATCCCGGTGGTTGCGCTTCTATGGATCTTTGGAAAAGAGAAAGGCAGGAGATCGGCTTTCATCATTGCGTGCGCGTTCATCGTCGCCATAGTCATCGGCCTGTTGTCAAAAACGGTTTTCGCCCAGCCGAGGCCGTTCGAAATTCTATCCGACGTAAAGGTGCTCGTTAGCCGGCCGTCGGACTACAGTTATCCCAGCGGCCATGCGGTCATAGTGTCGACTGGCGCAATAGCGGCCTTGCTTACGCTTCCAAAGAAAATCAGCTTACCACTTGTTTTTGAGGCTGTTTTGGTGAGCTATTCCAGGGTGTACGTCGGCGTTCACTGGCCTGCGGACGTTGTTGGCGGATGGCTGCTCGGGTTGTTCTGTGCGGAAGCAATCCTGTGGTTTTCTCCCAGGCTTGAGCCGCTTTTCCAGTTTGCGGAGAGGGTGTGGAACATGGTTTTACGCAAAGGATAGATGTCAGACTTTTCTGAGGTATCTTGAAAACATCTTCTCCATGAACTCTTTATCTTCTCTTACCGGAGCGTTGCCGGAAGGCGACAACTTCTCAAGAAGAGACTTGTTCAACGCTTCGCACCCACTTAGACGCATGACCAGCGCCTGATTATCTCTGTACATGGTGTAGTTCTGAAATTTTAGCGAGGCGACTTCTCCCTCTGAAAAAAGGAGGCTCTTAAGAAGCTCCTCTTTACCAGGGGCCTTTATGTTCCTCCTCCTATCCGCCAGAAAACCGCAGATCGCGGCTACATATTCTTGGACTCCTACGCCATAGAAGGACGCTGTTTCTGAAAGCGACTTCGCCACCTCATTCTGCAGACTTATGCATATAGTCGTATTTTCGTTTCCGGGTTCTGACACAGGGTTCACGCTCCATCGCTAGGAATCGTTAGCAGGAGGTAACTCACCGCCCACGGTTTCTTAAAAAGAGGCGGATTCCATCGCCCAATTTGCTTCAGCAAAGGGATATTTTAGTCTTTCATGTGGTAAAGCTGCGTCAAACAGCGCAGTGTGAAGCCCGGGCATTCGGCTTTCAGCAACAACTCTGCCCCTGGCCGTTGAGGCTGAAAGTCTTCCGCTCGTAGATAACGAACTCTTATGCGTCAGACTTACTTCCGCAGACCAGCGATGGAACCCGTAGCCCTGGTAGACGGCCGATTAGTTTATCGCTGGCCTAAACAGAGTCCGATAACATGGAGTACCGTACTCTTGGCTCAGGCGGCAAAAAGGTGTCAGCTATAGGAATGGGCACCTATTATGATCCCCTCTGGATACTCACAGCGTTTTTCGGATGGAGGAGAAACGCCCGGCGAAAGGTGGCTGCGCTTGAAGCCGGCCTAAACGCCGGCATAAACCTGATAGACACAGCGGAAATCTACGGCTCGGAGCAGCTTGTAGCCGAAGCGGTAAGCAAAGTAGGAAGAGAAAACGTGTATATAGCGACCAAGGTCTGGTCAAACCATCTCAGAGAGGATTCTCTGACGAAAGCCCTTGAACGAAGCCTGAACAGACTCAACACAAGATACGTAGACCTCTACCAGGTGCACCGCCCCAATCACAGGGTACCCATAGCCGAAACCATGCACACGATGGAAAAATTGGCTGACGCAGGGAAAATAGTAGACATAGGTGTCAGCAACTTCAGCACAGAGGAAACCGCTCAGGCTAACTCGGTTCTGAAGAAACATCAGCTGGCGACCGTTCAAATGCCCTATAATTTAGGCAACAGGTCGATAGAGAAAAGCCTGCTGCCATACTGTAACAAGAACGGAATATCTGTTCTCGCCTACTACCCACTCGGCCATGGCAAGCTCACCCGCTCAGAATCACTCGCGGAGATCTCCAACCGTATAAAGAAATCAAGAAGCCAGATCGCATTGAACTGGCTGATATCAAAGGAGAATGTTTACCCGATTCCCAGAGCCTCCAATCCAGCGCACGTCGCCGAAAACGCGGGGGCCGCGGGATGGAGGCTGAGCCCGAATGATATGGCTGAACTCGAAAAGCTTTCTGCTTTCTGAAAGGCGGCTCCCGGAAGCCGGTAACTGCAGATAACAGGTTACCACCATTAGTTTGATCCAGGCAGCGGTGAGCCGGCAGTTTGAAAACCAATATGCTGGTCATCGTTGGGAAAAATCTTTGTGCGCCATGTTGTTCCGGTTTCCTATTGGGAGTCTGCACAATAAAATCTTGTGTTCGTTGTGTAATCACCGAACAAGCAGTTGTCACCGACAACATCTTCATGCATTCTTCGAAGTGTTACGAATTCAATATTTTGATCTTCATGTCACAATCTCTATATGTATGCTCGTACAAGATGTGGATGTTTGGAGGTGAACTGTTCTTTGGCAAAGAAATCCAAGTCTTCTAAGAAGGCTAAGAAGAAGTAAGGCGTACAAGGCACGCGATTTTTTATAAAAATTGTACGCTTAAAGGTAAGATAGTGATAGCGTTTTCATGCAACTTTTGCACACGTCTATAACCGTCAGGAACATGGATGAATCAATAGATTTTTACACGAACAAGATCGGTATGTCACTGACCGGTCGCCGGGAGATACCGCAAAACAAAGCGGAGATAGCTTTTCTTTCCGCGGAAGGCACCGACCACAGAATCGAACTCACGTGGTGGAAAGAGAAAAAAGATTATTCTGAAGGAGACCAGTTGGACCACATCGCGTTTGGCGTAGAAGACGTCTACTCAGAAGTCGACAGGCTCAGGAAATTAGGGGTAGAAGTCGCCAAGGAACCGTACACACTGGGCACCAGCAAAATAGCGTTCGTCAAAGACCCTAACGGAATCTGGATTGAGCTGATAGAACGTAAAAAGTAGGCCTGTATCCCAGACGCGCCAAAATTTTCTCCCAGTCCAACTGGTAGATTAAGACCCCGAGTACGATGAATGCAATGGAGCTTAAGATGGAGAGGCCGTAGGGCCCTATTCCGAACGCTTCGGTTAGCTTCGACACGAGCAGAATTCCTTCCAGCTCAAGATAGATTTCGGCTGCTCCTTTGATCAGTTTCGCGAAAAGAGTCGTCGTGATCATCGGGGGAAGTCTTCCTCTGTTTACGCCGGCTCCAATGTATATGTAGTCGTCGAGCGGCAACACCGGGAGTGCGGCTGCCACGAACAGTGCTACGTAAAACGAGCGTCTTCCAAGCCATGCCTTCAACAGGTTCATGTTTTTGCTTCCGGAAAGACGTCTACGCAGCCCTAAGCCGCCCGCGTATATTACTGTCTTCGCGAAGGCCGCGCCCAGAGCGGTGACAACCACCACGAGAAGGAAATTGTCCGGTGTGGCGCCGACCTTAGCAAGGAAACCTGCTGAGACAAGAGTGTATGGCGCCCCGAAGAAGGGGGTTGCGTTGGATACGAACGAGATGGCGAAGAGCTCCAAGAGCACAACACTCAGATAGCCGCCTATCTGAGCTATCGCGGCCAACACCAGTGGCCCACCGGTTCACGGGCTTAAGCAAATCGGTTCAGGCGAGCAAGAAAGAAAGGCGTAAATTTGGCCGAAGTATGCCCACTGAAATGGCTATTCGCTTCGGCTACCGTGCCGCCCAGGAAGAACATGATGCTGTTAGTCTGATAAGGAACTCTGTGCACGCCGAGCAACTTGGCTTCGAATTCATAGTAGTCAGCGACCACTTTCATCCATGGTTCAACACGGATGCACATGCATGTTTCGCCATGTCCTGGCTGGGAGCCCTAGGTCAGGCTACCAAGTCAGTGCGTTTCGGAACAGGCGTAACACCGCCCATAGGCAGGTATCATCCCGGCCTGGTCGCTCAGGCTTTCGGAACACTTGGCGTAATGTTTCCGGGACGAAGCTTTGTCGCCGTTGGAACAGGCGAAGCCATGAACGAGCTTCCTCTGGGATTCCCGTGGCCCGGGTTTGAAGAAAGACTGGAACGCCTGAGGGAGGGTATCAGCATCATAAGAAAACTGTGGACCGAAGATTTCGTGACGTTCAAGGGAAAATACTATACGCTTAACAGCGCCAACATTTACGACAAGCCTGCGCCGCCGCCATCCATCTACGTTGCCGCTGCAGGAGCCAAATCCGCTAGACTTGCGGGAGAAATGGGAGACGCGCTTATGACTGTGCCAGCTCGCCCCGAAACCTACGGCGCCCTGTTCGATCATGTTAGGGAAGGCTGCAAGTCTTCCGGAAAAGAGTTTGAAAAAATGCCCAAAATGATCGAAGTGTTCATAGGCTACGACAAGGACTACGACGACGCCCTGGCGCATTTGGCAAGATGGAAAACCGTTTTGATCCCTGACGTGTTTGCGAAACCTGTTTCAGACCCCAGGATCCTTGAACAGGAAGCTGCTGAAGTAGACCCCAAGTTACTTACAGACGTTCAGGCGACTGTTTGCACTTCCGTGGACGACGTCGTGTCCGCGGCAGAAAAATACATCAAGCTGGGATTTAATGAGATACAAATCCACAGCTGTTCGAGGGATGAGCAGGGTTTTCTGAATGAATTCGGCGCAAAGGGTCTTCCATATCTTAAGGAGACGTATGGTCGAAACTAATTGCGTGAGCCATGCTTTTCCGCAATCATTTTCCGGAGAACGTAGTCTAGGATTCCGCCGTTAAGATAGTACTGGACCTCGACTTCGGTGTCGAGCCTGCACCTTACGTCCACCTCCGTCTTCTGGCCGTCTGCTCTCTCCACAAGAAGCTTCAGCGTCTGCCTCGGGGTAACACCTTTGCTCAAGCCCGAAATAGTGTACTTTTCTGTTCCGACCAAGTGCAGTGTAGTGGCGTCTACGCCAGCCGGAAACTCCAAGGGGAGAATACCCATTCCTACAAGGTTGGTCCTGTGTATTCTTTCGAAGCTTTTGGCAACCACCGCCCGTACCCCGAGAAGCTTCGGGCCTTTCGCAGCCCAGTCTCTGGAGCTTCCTGTCCCATACTCGCTTCCAGCTATGATGACGAGTGGAACGCCCTCCTTTAGATATCTTTGAGCCGCGTCGAACACCGTCATCTTTTCCCCGCTGGGATAGTGAACGGTGTATCCTCCCTCGGTGCCCGGGACCATGATGTTTTTGACACCGCGATTGGTAAACGTTCCCCTCATCATCACATGATGGTTTCCTCTTCTTGAACCGTAGCTGTTGAAATCTTCCGGTTTAACGCCGTGGCCGGTAAGATATGAGCCTGCAGGAGAATCTTTCGCAATCGCGCCCGCAGGCGATATGTGGTCTGTTGTTACAGCGTCTCCGAGAATCAGCAGCGGTCTGCATCCCTCTATGTCTTTGGGCCTGGGCTTGGCTTCGGGTTCGAAAGCATCGAAGAAGGGAGGCTTCTGAATGTATGTGTTACCGTCATCCCAGAGATAGAGGCTACCCTGAGGAGCTTCAAGACTGCTCCATTCGGGGACCATTGATTCGAAATTGGAGTATCTCTGCCTGTACATCTCAGGGTCTATGGCCTTTTTCATTATGGATCTTATTTCGGAGGAGCTTGGCCACAGGTCACGCAGGTAAACCCTTCCCCCGTCTTCCGCGAGCGGCATGGAGCCGACGTCTTTTCTGACTGTACCCGCCAACGCGTATGCGACTACGAGTGGAGGAGACATCAGATAGTTTGCCCTTACGTCTCTATGAATCCTGGCTTCGAAATTCCTGTTCCCTGAAAGCACGCTGGCTACTATCAGCTTGTTTTCCCTGATAGCGGCTTCTATCTGCGGGTTCAGTGGTCCGCTGTTACCTATACACGTCGTGCAGCCGTAGCCCACGATCGAAAAGCCAAGCTTTTCCAGATACTGCAGAAGTCCGCTACGGTTCAAATAGTCGGTGACGACTCTTGAACCCGGCGCCAAACTCGTCTTAACATACGGGGGCACTTTCAGACCTTTCTCAACAGCTTTCTTCGCCAGCAGGCCGGCAGCGATCATGAGTTCTGGGTTGCTGGTGTTCGTGCAGCTTGTAATCGCCGCTATCACGACGTCTCCGTCGGAAAGCTCTGTGCTGCTGCCGTTGACTTTCACCTCCACGGACTTCGTGGCGCCGTTGCCGGCGGTCCCAGTGTTCTTGTTGCGTTCTGCCGCCAACTGGAGTATGGTTTTCGGCGCATCTGAAAAGGAGAGCTTGCTCCACGGAAGCGCTGGGCCGGAAATGGAGGGTTCGACGTCGTCGAGGTTTATGGATAGGGTTCGGGAGTATCTTACATTTCCTTTCGCGCCGCCAAACATTCCCTGAGCCCTGAAGTAAGCTTCTACAAGTTTTATGTGTTCGGGACTTCTGCCCGTCAGTTCGAGATAGCTGAGGGTGTTCTGGTCCACCGGAAACAGAGCGAGTGTCGCACCGTATTCGGGGCACATGTTGGATACTGTGGCTCTATCCGGCACGTTCAGGCTGGCCAAGCCTTCTCCGAAAAACTCCACGAACCTGTCGACCACATTTTGCTTTCTGAGGATCTCGGTCACGGTGAGGACCAGATCTGTTGCTGTAACCCCCTCCTGCAGGGCTCCCCTGAGCTCCACTCCGATTACCTCAGGAGTCCTGAAGGAAACAGGTTGACCAAGCATCGCAGCCTCGGCTTCGATTCCGCCAACTCCCCAGCCAACCACACCCATGCCGTTAACCATGGTTGTGTGTGAATCTGTGCCAACCACGCTATCGAAGAAGGCAAGTTTTCCTTCAGGCCTATTTTCCAGGCTTACACACGACGCCAGAAATTCAAGGTTAACCTGGTGGCATATACCAAGACCTGGCGGGAAAAGCCGGAAGTTCTTGAAGCTTTTTCCAGCCCATTTGAGGAATCTGTATCGCTCAACGTTCCGCTCAAATTCCTTACCCATGTTTAGTCGCAGTGAGTCGGGCGTGCCGTAGTAGTCCACCTGAACCGAATGGTCTGTAACCAGGTCCACCGGCACTACAGGGTTTATGACCTCTGGGTCAAGTCCGTTGGAAGCGACTACGTCTCTCATAGCAGCCAAGTCAACAACTGAAGGCACGCCGGTGAAGTCCTGCATCAGTACCCTTGAGACGCTGAAAGGTATCTCTCTTTCCGCAGGGTGTTCGGGATTCCAGTTCGCCAGTGAAACCACGTCATCGTAAGTCACGGTGACTCCGTCCATGTTTCTTGCAAGCGATTCCAGTATAATCCTCAAGGAATAGGGGAGTTCCGAAATTTTCCCTACACCTTTTTCTTCTAGAGAATCGAGCGAAACATAGTGTATATCCGTGAAGCCGGGTAACTTCTTGATGAACTCATTCGAACGGCCATCGGTCACGGTTCTCAGACACCATGATTCTTTTCCTCCACCCTTTATTTAATGTTGGGAACACCTTTCTATTTTGACGTGTAACGCTATTCAGCGGCCAGCATCTGAGAAGAGCACAGTGTTCTCAGCTCTGTCGCAGCCTGCTATCCTCCAGACTTCCTCCCAGCCCGGTTGCCCATGCGAAACCGTATTCTTCGCCAAGAACCGGCTTCCACGAAGCAGATACGTAGAAGACGATTTTTCGATGCACGGCAAACTCGTTGTTTCGCTCCCAGGATCCGAAGTAGACCTTTCGCGGACCACAGTAACTCTTAAGAAACTTGAAAACGGATTTTTCGTCAGTCTCCTGGGACTGCTACGAGAGACTGGGACTTTGCTGGTTCGTCATGTTTCGGTTAAAGCGGCTGGCGCTGACCTCCGTTGGCCATTTCGTCAACGACGGGACAGGAGTGCTGGTATTCTTGGTCGTAGACGTTCTGGCCGACAGAGTTCACTTGCAGCCTTGGTTCGTAGCCGCGTTGTTCGTGGTATATTACGTGGCCTCCTCGTTGTTAAGTACAGCTGTGGGAAGAGCGGCTGACAGAACGGGTTCAGCCGGGCCGATGATAGGCGTTGGACTAGCCTTGATGTCGCTGGGACTGGTAGGTATGTATTTCATTCTTCAGCTAAACATTGGCTTGTTCGGACGCCTGGTTGCAGGGGTTTGCCTGATGCTTGTGATGGGTTTTGGAAGCACGTTCTATCATCCGCTTGGAGCAATGATTTTGCAGTCAGATTTCAGAGAACATGGAAGCGGACGCGCTCTAGGCATTAACGGCGCGATGGGCAGCGTCGGAAGAGCGATCTACCCCACCATCTTCCTAGCTCTCGCAGTACTCCTTACGTTTTCGTTAAGCATCTCAGCTTTCTGCGGCATAGGTCTGTTAGCTGGAGCACTGATTTGGTTCGGCTTAAGGGACAAACCCGTAGGCCAAAAGGTAGTGCGCCAGGAACTAAAACAGACAGGCAACACCATCAGCAAGGCGCTTGCTCTGCTCATGGCTGTCTCATTCATAAGGTCGGCGGCTTTCCAGGCTGTAACCTCATGGATTGCGTTCTATCTGACCTTCTCAAAAGGTTTGGGGGTGTCAACGGGATTAGGCTTCAACCTCACAGGCATGTATGCTCTCGCCATCATAGGGCAGCCTCTCTTCGGGCTTCTGGTGGACAGATTTGACAAGCGTTACGTCCTGACGCTCAGTTCAGCTGGAGCCGGAGCATCTCTGCTTGCATACATACATACTACGGGACCAGTGTCTCTTGCAACCCTCTCACTTTTCGGGTTGTTTGCGTTCAGCGGCTTTCCGCTTTTGTTTTCAATAACGTCAGACCACGTGCGCTCGGAGTCGTCGGGATTCGGCAACGCTCTAGTATGGGGAATAGCAGGGACAGGAGGAAGCACAGCTGGCCAAGTGCTCACATGGCTTTTCTCCGGAAACTCGTACGCCCACCTGTCCGTGGCCTTCGGCGCCATGGCTGTTCTGGCGTTCGTGGCAGCGATTCTCACGACGGCGATACCTCGCCCGCCGGTTTCAGCTAATCGTCCGCATGGCTCCGCGCAGGCGTCCTAGACAGAAACCGTCCACGGCCCTTAGAACCCAGGAACTCTCCGTCTCTCATAACGACTTCTCCCCTGCTCATGGTCAGCACAGGGTAGCCTTCTGTCGTGATGTTGTCGTATATGCTGTAATCTATCTTAGTGTGGAGCACGTCAGCAGTGAGCCTGACGCGTTTTGAAGGATCTACGACAACAAGGTCCGCGTCCGAGCCCACTGCCAGCGTTCCCTTAGAGGGGTAAATTCCAAAGTGTCTGGCAGGATTGAACGACGTAACGCGAACCATGTCGAAAATACTTATCCTACCCTTTTTGAAACCTTCAGAAAACATCAGCGGGACTATGGTTTCAGTGCCGGGGACACCGTTCGGAATCTTCGTGAAGTCGTCTCTGCCCATGTTCTTTTGCTCAGATGTAAACGGGCAGTGGTCGCTGCCGATCGTTTGTATGGAACCCCTGCGTATGCCCTCCCAAAGCGACTCACAGTCCTTCTTCGACCTCAATGGAGGAGACATAACGAAGTTGCGGCCGTCGGGTCTTTCATATAGGTCAGCAGTGAGAATCAGGTAGTGAGGACAGGTCTCGGCAAATATGTTGCAGCCCGAAGCCTGGGCTGTTTCAAGAGCCATTCGACCAGCGTCGCTTGACAGGTGCACTATATAGCACTTGGCTCCCGCCTGGCGAGCCAGATAGGCGGCTCTACTTACAGCCTCGCCTTCAGCAAGGTCGGGTTTACTTAGTGCATGATACTTTGCTCCTTTGTTTGAGGCTGACAGATTTTCCTGGACAAGGTTTTCGATTATCCCGTTGTTTTCCGCGTGAACCGCAACAAGGCCGTTCGCAGCCCCCACAGCCTTCATAACCTTGAAGATGCCTGAATCATCAAGCATCAAGCCTTCCTTCCTGTAGGTCATGAACAGCTTAAAACTCGAGACGCCTTGGTTCACGATCTGAGCCACAGAACTGGCTTCCGGTTCATTATGGGATTTGAAGATCATATGCAGTCCGTAGTCTACGGCGACATCTGGGTCGGCCTTTCTCCTGTATTCGTCGAGCGCTGAACTCATGGTTTGCGAGGGTTTCGGGAGAACAAAGTCTATTATCGACGTTGTGCCGCCGCAGGCTGCTGAAACAGTACCCGACCAGAAATCGTCCGCGGAAGTTGTGCCCATAAATGGGAAGCTCATATGAGTGTGGGCGTCGATTGCTCCGGGGAGAACAATTTTCCCACCCACGTCTATGACCTCAGCGTTGTTGGGCTGCATGTCGTGTGAATACGCCTTAATCTTACCGTTCTCGATTCCTATGTCCGCATCAAATATCTCAGCAGCCGTCACCACTTTGGCGTTTTTAACTACTATATCCACTTGTTAGCCACCGTTTAGGGTGTTCCGCGAGGTTAAATAAACATGTTCTGCTTTTACCATCAGGCAGGCGCTGCAAAGTAGGCGCGTCATCTGGTTGTGGCTGTTAACGCAGGCATCAGTTCCCGGGTAAGCCGCCTTGTTTGCTCGGCGAAGTCGTCGCCGAGGAGGTAGGCTACGGCCGTGGTCACACCAACTTTTTCGAGTTCTTTGAGTCTGCTCACCGCGTCTGAAACGCTTCCGATGATACTGAACCTGTCAATCATATCCTCTGTCACAAATCCGAGATGGTGAGCATCCTTTCGCGCGTGCTCCCAGTAATCGTAGGAGCCCCTGCTTTCCATGCCTTTTATGAGGCTTGGAGGAAGCTTCTCCTTTGGATACTTGGCCATTAAATCCAAAGCATGGTTCGACACCATCGCGGGGAACCATCTTACTTCTTCTCGTGCATGCTTTATGTTTTCTCCAAGACACCAGGCCGCGGCGGATATAACCTCAAAGCCGTCGAGGCTTCTCCCTGCTTCCTGAGCTCCCTTCTTAACCCATTCCAGGCTCCATTTTATGACTTCGGCGTCAGCTATCTGTAGTATAACGCCGTCACCGACTCTGCCGGCCAGCTTCAGCGCCTTTGGCCCGTATGCGGCCACGTAAACAGGCACACGCTGGGACGACCATGGAATCCTAACTTCGGCACCGTCGATCACTACAGTGTCTCCGCCAGTCAGCTTCCTTAGAGCTTCAACACCTTTCTCCAGCGTGTGTAAGTCCGCTGGCGTCTTCTTCATTGTTCTTACAGCGCTGTCTCCGCGGCCTATGCCGATGAACGCGCGCCCGCCTGAGAACGCGTTAAGTGTTGCAGACGCACTCGCGGTCACCGTGATATGCCTGGTCAACGGGTTGGTTACAAACGGGCCCATATGTATTGTTTTGGTGTTTACCGCCCACGCCGCGTAATGTATCCAAGGCTCCTGCCAGAGGAAGTGTGAGTCGTATGTGCCGGCAAGCCACACTCCTGCAGAGTCAGCTTCCTGTACAGCTCTTAGTGTGTCAAAGGGTTTTCTCGCGTTGTATATGACTCCGAACTTCAATTCGCTCGCGCCCTCACTTTACTGTGAACCGATATAAATGTTCTCAGACCTTGATCGCAAGAACGTGTTACGATAGTGTACACAGAGTAAACCCGCTCGTTTGGCAGTTCATCCTGTCAAACGACTTTACAGGTGCTGGGAGATTTCTTCGTACAGTTCGGGTCTTCTGTCTCTAAGGAAAGGAGCCATCCTTCTTCTGGAGTCGACTTCCTCGAGCTTTACGTCGGCCACAAAAAGCTCCTCTTCTCTTCCAGCCTTGGAAACCACAGCTCCCTTCGGATCCACCAGCATGCTTTGCCCATAGAACGGATCGCTTTGGCCCGGATATTCCGTGCCGCACCGATTCAATCCGGCAACGAACACCGTGTTAAACGACGCGTGGGCTCTGAGTTCGAGCTCCCATAGTTCAGGGTAAAACGCGGTGCACGTGGGCACAAACACTATCTGCGCGCCTTTCAGCGCCTCTATACGAGGTCCTTCCAAAAAGTGTCTGTCGTAACAGATTATCACACCGATCTTTGTGCCTATGTCAGGCATGTCGAAGACAGGGTAACCCAGGTTTCCGGGTTTAAAATAGAATTTCTCCTCATAGTGCGGAAGCTGTGGAAGACTGGTCTTCCTGTATTTTCCAAGAAGGCGTCCACGGGTGTCGAACACGGCGGCTGAGTTATAGTATGTTCCAACCACCTCGGAATCTCTTTCAAAAATGGGAGCAATCACAGCCACCCCGTTTGATTTAGCAGCCTGGGAAATGGTGTCCGTGGTTTCGCCTGGAATCGTTTCCGCCCAGTCGAAATACTTGGGGTTCTGCTCAAACGGAAAATAAATCGTGTTGAAAAGCTCCTGCAGGCAAACGATTTTGACGCCCGCATCGGCGGCCCGTCCTATGTATTCGACGGCTTTCTTGACATTGCTTTTAACATCCGGTGTGCACGCCATCTGGAAAAGTCCAATCTTCATTTAAGTCGTTAAGTCTACTGAGTATCAAATAAAAGTTTTTCTCAACCCAGATAACATCGGGCCCGTAGTCGGCGCCTACTCAACGCCCCGAGCCATTTGCCACGCCCTCTTGAGATGGTATCCGAAACCCATAAGTGGCTGCTTGCTGACTCGCTTATTGCAGGCGTCATAGCACGAAATAAGAGCCCAGTGAACGTCTAATGTTTTCAAGAAGACTGAATTTCCTGTTTGTCCCCTACACTATTCTGAAACACATTAGAACGCAGATTCTGATGTTCGCCTTTCTGGTAGGGTTAGCCGCCTTGGTATACGGT
>JAVZLA010000032.1:0-19190 GCA_038883995.1 Thermoprotei archaeon
GCAAAGTACAGGCATCTATCTATAGAGGAACTATTAGGGATCCTCTCAATGACATAGAATCGAAGTATGCACCTTTGCAAGTCTTCATTTCCGGGAGCATGGAAATTCCATTAGCAGCTCCTCGTGTTTCGATAGTGGGCAGCAGGCAGGCTTCATCAGATGCTTTGAATAGAGCAAAAGAGATAGCTAAGAGCTTAGTTAGGAATGGGGTTGTCATAGTCAGTGGTTTGGCCAGAGGTGTTGACACAGCTGCTCACATGGCTGCGATTGAAAACAAAGGACGAACAATAGCCGTACTTGGTACTCCACTTAACCGATTTTATCCTCCTGAAAACTCAGAACTACAAAAACTGATAATGAGAGAACACCTAGCTATCAGTCAATTTGGTTTCACTCGTACCACCCAACGAAAGGACTTTGTAATTCGAAACAGAACAATGGCTCTGATTTCTGATGCAACCATAATAATAGAGGCTGGGGAAGATAGTGGGGCTCTGTCACAGGGATGGGAAACTTTGAGATTGGCAAGGCCTCTCTACATATCAAAGGAGGTCTTTAACAAGCAAATGAGCTGGCCTTATAAGATGCTAAGATATGGCGCTATGAAACTGGAAAATCCGGATGAATTACTGGATGAGCTTCCACCTCCAGGTATGGAGTACAAGATACCTTCTTGAGAATTCAAAAACTTGATTTTGGCTCCCTTCTATCTTATTGTCCACGGCATAATGAAACAAAAAGTTTGAAACAAGCTAAAGAATACATGCATTATATTAAAAAAGATTCAGTCGTAAGAATGGGAGAAGGTCCGAACAAAAGCATCTCTATGTCTGATTGGATAGCTGCAGAAATAAGGGAAAAACTGCAACAGCTTCCTTTCAAACAATTTTTCAACAGAAACGTTTTCTTGGTACCCATTCCAAGAAGTTCCCTGCAGGTTAGAAATGCATTATGGGTTCCGGATAGACTGGCTCAGGCAATGGAGCGAAAGGGATTAGGTAGACGTATTCAGATTCTTGAAAGAAACTCTAATCTAAGAAGGTCATCCATCAGCTCACCAGAAAACAGGCCACTACCTAAGGAGCACTTTGATTCACTGAAGGTAATAAGACGCTTAGATGATTTATCTGAAATCGTTCTGATTGATGATATTATAACAAGAGGTCATACGATGCTTGGCGCAGCTTGGAAAATTCTTGATGTCTTTCCCAATGCGAAGGTCTGTGGCTTCGCTGCAATGCGTACAATAAGCAATTCACTTGAGTTCAAAGACTTTTACGATCCTGTAAAAGGTGAAATAGAATACAGAACAGGGCCTGGTGATGCTCTAAGAAGACCTTGAGAGTTTGTCCTCAGTTGCGGAAAACATTAGAATGCCCTTGGACTCGCCTGGAATTTTGCCTTTTAGTTAGCTGCCCTGTACCGTAGCTTTTCATATCATTTCATTCATATTGTATCAGTTGGCGACCTCAAGGAAACGCTTGTAGTAGTATTCATCAACTTCCCTTTTCTGTTCATTCCGGAAAATGGGCTGGCCGGTGTTCCGGGTGGTTTGATGTGGGCGTGTTCGGCGGCTGCCGCTGTGTGCGGTGTTTTGGGTGTGGACTGTTGGCTGTTGAAACGCTTATAGAACACCTTCGCGTTATGTGTTTGAGATAGTTGGGTGGAAAACAGAAGACTACGCTTCTTGAAGAGATCTTTAAGAGGGGCGCTGTGAAGGCGTCTAAGAAGCCTTCGGAGAAGAATGAGTCGAAGTAACTTTCTCAGGTTTGACGTTCATGGAAAATGGAGGTATGGTTTAGGGTATGAGTGTTGCGGTTAGGTTTTTGGGCGGAGCTCTTGAAGTGGGTAAGCAGGGTGTGCTGCTTTCACAGGACGGTTTGAGCGTGCTTTTGGATTACGGTAGCACGGTTTCTGAACGTGAGCCGAAGTTCCCGGAGCATGTGAAGCCTTCGGATGTGGACGCGGTTGTTTTGTCGCATGCGCACCTGGACCATTCGGGGGCGCTTCCCTTCCTGTACGTGGGTGACGGGCCGTTTGTTTTCGCAACGGCGGCCACGCTTGATCTTTCGCGTCTGCTTTTGCGTGATTTTCTGAACATTTCAGGGGACTCTCTTCCATACGAGTTTCTTGAGGTGGAGAAGATGGCGCGTAAAACTGAGCTCGTGGGCTACGGTGAACGGGTGGATGGGAAGAGGAAGGATGGGTCGCCGGGGCCCGGTTTCTCTCTTGAGTTCAGGAACGCGGGACATATTCCGGGAAGCATGATGACGGTTATAGAGATAGGCGGTAAGTCTGTTCTTTTCACGGGCGACTTCAACCTCGGCGAAACGAAGCTTCTGACGCCCGCTGAATCCTCTTACGGCTCCCTTGATGCGGTGGTTATGGAGGCAACTTACGCGGATAAGGATCACCCTCCCCGCGTGGAGATGGAGCGCAGGCTCGTGGAGTCATGCAA
Source organism: Thermoprotei archaeon (assembly GCA_038883995.1). Classification (GTDB taxonomy): domain Archaea; phylum Thermoproteota; class Thermoprotei_A; order Marsarchaeales; family Marsarchaeaceae; genus JAMDBQ01. The sequence continues at coordinate 2,459 of JAVZLA010000032.1, forward strand.
GGAGGTTGTTGAAGGAGGCGGCACAGTTCTTGTGCCCGCGTTTTCGGTGGGCCGCTCACACGAGATTATAGCCGTCCTAAGAAGCATGGGTTTCAGCGGAGAAATATTTCTGGACGGAATGGCGCGTAAGGCCGCTGAAATCATGCTGGACAACCCTTCGTTTCTGAAGGATGCTCCGGGATTCGAGCGCGCTATGGGTAGCGTGACCTGGATTGACGGCTGGAAGGATCGTAGGCGCGCGGTTGAAACGCCGAGCGTGGTTGTTTCTCCGGCCGGGATGCTGAGAGGAGGCGCCGCCGCGTTCTATATTGACAGGGTTGCTTTCTCCAAGAAGAACGCTGTGTTCGTGGTGAGCTATCAGGCTGAGCATACGCCTGGAAGAATGCTGATCGAGCAGGGTAAGCTTCCATGGAAGGGCGGTGAAAGAAGGGTGGATGCCCGCGTTGAAAAATTTGATTTCTCCTCTCATTCGGGTAAATCTCAGCTCACCGAGTTCATCAAGGGTTTGAAGGGTTCGCCAACGGTGTACCTGATACACGGTGAGCAGGAGTCGCTCAAAAAGTATTCTGCGGAAGCAACTGAGGCCACAGGCGTCACTGTTAAGGCGCCTGCGAACGGCGAAGTGTTCCAGGTCTAGCGGACACTTTTCTCTTCTCCTTTTACTTATCCTTCACGCCTCTCAGGTGCGGTGGGAGCGCAGAAGGTATTAAAGAGCCCTACACTAGGCTTCCACGGGGCTGTCGGCTAGTCTGGTAGGCTGCAAGCCTTGGGCGCTTGTGACCAGGGTTCAAATCCCTGCAGCCCCAAAACTTCTGTAAGACGGCAGGAAGGGATGGGAAGGGGGCGGCGCCCCGTGTTTGACGCTTCGATGGGTTTTTCGGTGCATGTACAGTGGCAGGGATGGTTCCCGAATTTTTGTTGTCTCTTTGAAGTGGAGAATTCTTACAGGGAAACCGGTGAATGGTCGGGGCTGTTTGTCTACGAAGCCTTCTGTGTGGCAGGGATTCCCGAACAGTCGACATTTCTTCTGTCAGGTTAGAGAATATGGTTGAACCGGGTCTCGGTGATCTGACCTTCCCCTCTAAATCCGATTCTATGCGGGGATGTTTCGAACACCGTCCTCACTGTAACAGGGCAGGCGCAGAAAACAGGGTGACCGCAGGCTGCGTAATGTTGTAATGTTGTGACGTTGTAGGGAGCACACAGTCTGGAGTCAGACGGAGGTTTGACTGCTCGCCACGTCTCAGTGTGCTAGGATGAACTCTTTTACGGTGTCAAGGTATTCTCTGGGTTTTTCCCACATTGTAAGGTGCGAAGCGTCTGGGAAGACCTTTAGCTGCGAGTTCCTGATTTCTTTGTGGATGGCTTTGGCGACGTTCGGGGTTACTTCGTCGTACTCGCCCACTGTGATCAGGGTCGGCACCTTTATGGTTTTTAGTTTGCCTGTTATATCGAAGTCTTTGATTGTTCCGGTTATGGTGAACTCGTTCGGACCGTTCATGATGGGGTAGACCTTTCTTTGGCCTGCATATGTAAGCGACCTCATTACGTCGGCGGGCCATTTTTCCAGTCTTAGCAGATGTTTCCTGTAGAAGACGTCTACGGCTTTCTGGTATTCGGGGTTGGTGTAGTCGCCTGTGGCTTCATATTTATCCAGAGTCTTCCTGACGTCTTCGGGAAGTTCGCTTCTGAGCCTCGCCATTTCCTTTACAGTGTAGGGTACGCTCGCCAGCCCCCCTGCCACAATCAGAGCCTTCAGATTGCTCTGATATTTGACCGCGTAGGCGAGAGCCAGCATTCCGCCGTAGGAGCTCCCGTACAGGTACACCTTTTCGTCGGCGAAAGCAGCCTTCCTGACTCCCTCCACTTCTTCAACCGCGTAGTCCACAGTGAACTTGGAGACGTCCGGTTCATCAGATCTGCCGCAGCCAAACTGGTCGTAGAAAAGAACGGTCATGTCATGGTTCGCCAAATCTGCCAGGGGAAGCAGATAGTCGTGTGACATGCCTGGGCCGCCGTGCAGTGTCAGAACCTTTCTTTTTCCGTCGCCCACTCTTTTGTAGTAGAGTCTGATCCCGTTGACTGTCATGTATCCTTCCTGGATTTTCATCACGTAGCCCTCCTATGATATCATGGGGTTGACGGCCTTGCGTCCGCGACCTCAATCGTTCTGGATCGTCGTGCGGCGATATATATTATTCCGAGAATCGACCACGCGGCGAAGAGGTAGGCGGCTACCAGAACAGGGGTGCTGATGGAGACGAAGGTCCCGTAGAACACGTAGGCGAGCGCGCCGATCGTCACAATTGCAAGCACTACGTTAAGTATTCCCACTGACAGTTTCTTTCTGTGTCTTATCGCCGGTAGAGCTGCGTTCGCGATCATGTGGACCAAGAGTGTTCCGAGAGTGGAGACCACGCCTGTGAAAAGGAATGCGTTGAATCCTCCTCCGCCGAGGAGGGGAACGGAGATTGCTCCCACGGCTGTTGCGGCCACCACTGTTACTATTGCTGAGACATGCGGCGTCTTGTGTACGTCGTGGACGGCCGACAGCTTAGAGGGCAGCACTTTGTCTCTGCCCATGGAAAATATGACTCTGGATGCACTGTTCGTGAAGACGACTGCGTCTGTGAGTATGCTGTTTATGTAGAAAACTGTGATTATGACCGCGGCTAAGAGGCCCACGTCCTGCATTGTGAGCGATATCCCTGGAACCAGGGCTGAGGCGTACGAGGACATGTTCGACGGCCCCCAGCCCACTGTGAACGCGTAGGCCGCGAATATGAAGAACAGGCCGAGGATGACGGATGTAAGCAAAACCGCTCGGCCCACTGTCTTCTTTGCTTCTTTGGTTTCTTCGCCAAGCGGAGTGGCGCCGCCGAACCCTGCGAACGCAGTGTAGGCGAACAGGACGCCGAGGGCGACGCCGCTGACTCCTCCCTGAGCGTACTTTGGTGTGAAGACGCTTACGGTGTTGATGTCAGGCTTCGAGAGAACGATGATAAGTCCGATTGCAACCACAACAACGATCTCAAGGGAACCCATTACCATGGCCCATCTGAGTGAGCCTTTCACTCCGAGATAGGAGACGAGGAAGCCAAACCCTTCTGTGAGCACAAGTAGCGGGAACCAGAGCCATCCGGGGACGTTGATGCTGAACACGGATGAAAGAAGCGCTGGAACAAACACCGCTATGCTCAGCCCTATGAATGCAAGCGCGAACACCTGGTAGACTATGTACGTCCAGCCTACGAACGACCCCACTGACTTGCCGAAGCCCTGTTTTGCGTACTCGTAGTAGCCGCCCGCCCCCGCGACCTGTTCGGAGATTCTGTTTACGACTATCGCGTTCAAAAGGACGATGACGAAGGCGGCGACGGTTGCTAGGGGCAGGGAGCCCAGGGCAAACGCCGCTGAGCCCGTCAGTGTAGCGACTGCGGCTCCCGCGGGAGCGGAAGCAGCTATGCCTTGGAAGAGAACCTCCCGGAAGACCAGGGTATCCTTTTTGAGTTGTCCTGCCATGGAATTGAGCCGGAATAGTTAATTTATATTTAAACATTTTGTCAAAGGAAAGCCACTCCTTTACTTAACTGCCCTGGAACAAAATGCTGCAATAGAAGCGCGTGAAAACTGGCGAATGAAGGTGGCGGTGCCGGAACAAGACACTACTGTTTTCCAGATTTTGCGTGCCGACAGCTCTTGCTTCCTAGCCTCGTAGCCCACCGTCTTTTAGAGCCAGAAGTCTTCAAGAGCAGCCGCAGACCCGCGTATATCGTCGTCCGCCCCCAGCGGTCGCGGTCGTAGTGTTAGTCCGCTGCCTGATGGTGGCTGGGTTTCCGGCCGTGAGTTAAAATCTCACGGTTGATGGCAATCCGTAACCTTCCCATTAGCCGGCGCGCTGCGTTGACGGCGACCGCCGTGTTCCGGGTCTGCTTACTTTCTGCTTTATTTTGTCGGAGTCTGGTTGACTGGGACTGAGACCGTTTCGGTTTCACCGGAGGCGTAGCCGATGCTCACGCCTTTGCCTGTTTCGACGCCCCATATCTGCCAGGAGACGGCTGCGATTGCGCCGATGGCCCAGACGGATGCGTTGAATATCAGGTACTCTGACACGGGGAAGGTGCTTGTGATGTAAAGTATGGGTATGTATAGTCCTATGGACACCACGCGGGCGAGCGCTGTGATCGAGCCTCTTCTCTGTGTTTGCCATAGTTCGCCTTTCAGTGTGTCTTCTGTCATGTAGTTCACTTGGCCGCTGAGGTTGAGTAGTACGAGAAGCGTCCAGAAGAGCGCTATGTCCGCGACCCAGATGTGTACTGTTGTGGCTATCACTATGGTTATGATAAGGTTGAAGAGGGAGGAAACTGTGAGGAGGGTTTTCCTGCTCCACCTGTCGCCTCCCAGACCAACGAAGCCTCCGACTGTGCCCGCTACCCCCGCAATCAGGAATATGTATGGTGTAAGACTCGGGAAGTACAGTGGGCCAAGCGCGTAGGTGAGCAGGCCGAAGCCCGTAGTGTTGGCCCAGGCGACCGTGGTTGCCACAGCGTACCTGAACCATGTGGGGGGATTCCTGTTCGAAGTGGGCGCGGGAGCCACGGCCGCGGTTGCTGCTGACGTGGCCGCCACGTTTTGGACTACTGTCTCACCGTAGTATTTTTGGGTCTCCGCTTTCGCGCGCTCGTGAAGGCCTTTCTTTTCAAGCCATCTTACTGATTCTGGCATTCCGCGTCTAGCGAGGAGGAGGGCGGCCAGCGTGCAGAAGACCAGCGCCGCGGCGGTTTCGCGGCCGAAGGCGACGGTTGTTGAGGCGCTCAGGAAGCCTATGGCTGCGAGGGCGACGCCCGACAGGGTGAGGAAATCCATCTCCATCATCATGGCTTTGCTCCTGTGCTTGCGCGGGAAGATTTCGTGGCTTGCGATCATAATCGTGTTCATTTCTCCGCCTGCGGCCAGAAGCAGTATTGCGAGCGCTATGAGCACAGCCACGTAGGCGGGGCTGACCAGTAGCAGTATCCCACCTACCGCGTACATGCTCATGGAGATGTAGAATGTGCGCTTTCTTCCTATTCTGTCAGATAGCGGGCCGTAGATTGCTATTCCGATGATCAGCCAGAGGTAGGGCCATGCTAGCAGGAGTTTTGTGAGAGAAGACGGTATGGTGAACCATGCGCTTGCGATCGGTGCGAGCGAAAAAATGTAGCCCTCGAGGAACAGGCCTATTCCGAAGCTGAGGAACGCGAACGTGTGTCCGCGGTTCCATTTGCTTTCTTCCGTGACCTTTGTCAGGGACACGTGGTTGGTGCAGGCTGCTTGGATATAAAGACTCTCGGCACACTCCTTTACGAGGGTTGGCCCGGTCGGCGGAGAGGAAACATTGACAGTGCGTTGCTTCAACCGGTCTGTGGAAAAAAGGTTTGAGAGCGGCGGCGGATTCGCCTATTTCTCCTTGTAGCTCAACGTCGGGTGCCAGGTTTGTTTACCCGCTTTGAGCCTGTCCTGATCCCATTTGTAAAGTGTCCTTACGGCTTCGCACGCGGTTTTCGCAGCTCTCTGAATGTACGAGGGGTCGTGGCTGAACTCTTTTTCAGGGTCGAACGCGGAGCCGCTTTGTCTGAGTTTGACCGAGTTGTCCACTATTGCGCAGACGCAGCCGCTTCTTAGACCGAACAGTCTTGCGAGCGTGAAAAGCGTGGCCGCCTCCATTTCGCCGCTCAGAACCCTAGCCCTGGTCAGGTCTTCGTAGTGTCCTTGCATCCATGACTGCCAGTAACCTGTGAAGCTGTTTGAAGGTGTTTTACCACTGTAGAATCCGTCGCCGGAGGCGGTTACACCCACTTCGAAAGGGTATCCCAGTTTGGCGGCGGCTTCTATGAGCGCGGTTGTGACGTCCAGGCTTGCGGCTGCGGGGTACCCTTTATCCACGTAGGTTGACGACGTGCCTTCAAGTCTGTAGGCTGCGTCAGATATTGCGAGCGCCCCCACTTCCACGTGCTCCTGCATTGCACCCGCCGTCCCAACTCTGATGAATGTTTTGGCGCCGCATCTGGCGAGCTCCTCTACTGCTATGGCGACGCCGGGGCCGCCTATTCCGGTCGAGCAGCAGCTCACTCGACATTCGCCTATCGTGCCCGTGTAGGTCACATAGTGCCTGTTTTCACCCACTTTTTCGGCTTCATCCCAGAAGCCAGCTATCAGCGGAACCCTCTTCGGGTCTCCGGGTAAAAGCACGTACTCAGCCACTTCTCCTTCGCCAACACCGATATGATACTGTTTACCCATCTGACAACACGCCTTGCGGAAGACAGCGTAGCCTGCTTAAATAGTAGAAGTGGTAGCCAACCACTGTGACCTGTTGCCTTGACGCGTAAAGTTTTGCTCGACGTGGACGTCGGAATAGACGATGCGCTCGCACTGATCTTGGCAGTTCGATCCCCCGAACTCGACGTGGTCGCGGTTAGCGCTGTCGCCGGCAACGTGGAGCTTGAGAAGACGACCGCTAACTCTCTTAGGGTGCTTGACGCCGTCGGCGAAACAGGTGTGCCTGTGTACAGGGGGTGTGCCAAGCCGCTTGTGAGAGGGCTCGTAACCGCGGAGCACGTTCACGGCCGCGACGGTTTGGGCGACATCGGGTTAAAGTATTCTCAGAGGAAGCCTCAGCCGGAGGGGGCGGTGACCGCGTTCTCCCGCATCGCGCGTGAACTCGGGAAAGGGGTGCTCACGGTTGTTGCCACCGGCCCGCTCACGAACGTTGCGTCCGCGCTTACAGCTGACCCTGAGCTCGCCTCTTTTCTCAGGGAGATAGTGGTTATGGGGGGAGCGTACGCGTTGAACGAGCACGGGCACGGCAACGTGACTCCTGTCGCCGAATACAATGTTTACGCGGACCCGGAGGCCGCTAAAATAGTGTTCGAGTCCGGTGCGAAGGTTACCGCGCTAGGACTCGACGTCACAACTCAGCCCGACGCCTGTCTTAGAGCGGGGCTTAACGATGAGATCGCTTCCAAGGGCACGGTTTCGGGGAAGCTCGCGTCCTCGCTTGCAGGGGTGTGGGTTAACAGATGGGGGCGCGCTTTCCTCCACGACCCTATGGCCGTCGCATACGCCGCTGCCCCTCACATGTTTGAAGCGAGGGAGTGCAGGGTCGAGGTCGAAACAAGAGGAGAGTACACGCTTGGTGAAACCGTGGCAGATAGAAGGGTGTACCGGGAAGACCGGGAGCAGCTTGGCTGGCCGACGGTCAACGTGTGTACCAGAGTCGACGGACCTGGCTTCTTGAGGCTTTTCGCGGACAGGGTTTCCGAGGCTTAGCTTGGCTTAGCTTAGTTCAGCGCGGCGTCAGCTTATTCTGACGGGTATGGGAGCCTGGACCAGAGTTCCTCGGCGAGGGCTTGGGCTCTGTGGACCACCTGTTTCTCGTCGACCGTGGTGAGCGCTCGGTCTCTGACAACTGTTTTACCCGCCACGAACACGTGCCTGACGTCTCCGCCCTCCGCGTAGTATACCATGTTTTGGATGTTGTTGCGTAGTGGCTTCATGTGGGCGCTGGCTGCGTCAATCACTATGAGGTCTGCTCTCTTACCCGGCTCGATTGAACCAACTTCTTTGCTGAGGCCTAGCGCGTGCGCCGCCCCAAGGGTGGCCATGTAGAGTGTCTTGGGCGCGTTCAGAGCGGTTCTTCCCGCCGCTACACGTGTCTGCGCAACCATTTGACGCATCATGTCCCAGGGGTTCATTGAAAGCCAGTCTGTTCCCAGCCCGATTTTTACACCGGAGGAAAGCAGGGTGGAGACGTTGGGCAGTCTGCCGTTCTTCGCGTACACGACCGGACAGTAGGCGGAAGACGCGCCAGACGAAGCCACTTTGGCTATGTCGGTGGCCCCCGCGTTAACGAGGTGCGCGGCAAGGAACCCGGGTTTAAGGAGGCCCGTTTTCTCGAGAAGCGAAACCGGTGTTGCTGAATGCTCTTTGGCGACCTGCCTTACCTCTCTTTCCGACTGAGCGACATGCATGTGCACGCCCACGCCGAGTCTCGTCGATTCCTCTCTTATCGTGGATAGCAGACTGGTGCTGCAGGTGTCGGTTGCATGGGGTCCCAGCGCGTAGCGCACTCTTGTCCCCTGTTGCAGGGGAGGCCGCTCGATTAGAGCTATCGCTTCCCGAAGTGTTTCTTCGCCGAGGCGCGGATCCCTGATATATCCTCTTAACCCTATTTCGCCCAAGTGCACGTCCATCACTGTGTGTGCAACAACCGCGCCTATGCCGGAGTCCAGCGCCGCCTGCGCGACGGTTCTACCCATATGGTAGTGGTCGTTCACCGTTGTGACGCCGAAGCGCAGCGCTTCCACTGCTCCGAGGAGGCTGAACGCGTACACCATTTCGGACGTCATGTATTCTTCCAGTCTCAGGGCGTAGCCGTAAAAGTGGTCCGATATGTCTTCAAGCAGGCCGCGGAAGCAGCTTCCGGCGACATGGGTGTGCGCGTCCACGAACCCGGGGGCTATGATGCAGCCTGACGCATCCACGTGTTCGTCTCCTTCACCGTAGAGGCGCTCCACGTCTTTTGCGGAGCCCACTGCAACGATTCTGTCTCCTGCGAGCGCAACCGCTCCGTCAGCTATAACGCCGAACCCTTTTCCTTCAGGCCGAGCGACAACGTTACCGTGACTTACAACCACAACCACTGTGCCCAGCCTCGACGGAAAAGGTATCCAACTTCATTCGTTCTGCGGCTCAAATCTGAGACGCTTCGCCGATGGTTGACGCGGTTGGCTAAAAGCCTGCGGATTACCGGGTGTCGGGTGCTCTGTTCACCGGCGTTCCGCCGAGACGAAAAACCATGGTAAAACTGGGGACGCGGACGCAGCCCTCAGAGGCTTCAGGCTTGGCCGAGTTGGGCGAGTGTTTCGACGAGGTTTGCGACGTTGGGTGTGCCCCAGCCTGAAGCGTCATCCCAGCCGGGGGACGCGGAGAACCCGATCGATGTGCCTGCGAGAATGTTGTCGCCAACTGTGATGTCGTGGAAGTTTCGCGACGTGCTGTTGCGCTCTGCACTCTGAACGCCTCATCGTATATTGCGCTTCGCTTGGTGTCCGTGTTATAGTAGAAGAGGAACATGCCCAAAAACAGGTAGTAGGCCATCCACACTATGTCGAGGGCGTAGGAGGCGTTTCCTGTCAGAGCCGCCTTATAGGAAGCTGCTAGGATTCCTCCGGCTATAAGTGCGAGCATAAGCAGCTGGGGTTTGAGCGCGGAGTACGGGAGTTTTCCTCCTACCAGGTTCTTGGGTGTTACCTGGAACGGTCTCTTCCGGTTGAGGATGGCGTATACGGCTGACACCATGTAGACTGGTATGGTTATGAATGTTAGTGAGATGTTGAGTAGCACCGATTTCAGTTCGTTACCTCTGTAAACCGTGGAGAGTGTGAAGGCCAGCATGTTGAATCCCACATAGGGTATTAGGGCGAGAAAATAGCGGGGAGTCGCTGTTATGATGGGTGTGAGTCCTAGGTAAGCGAACCCAAGGACGCCCGCGATCATGATCGCGTACACCCAGCCCACGAAATACCATGTGGTGGTCACAAAGTAGTCCCACCACTGCAGCGGAGTCATGCTGCGCGGCCTCGTGAATGCGTGTTTTACAACTCTGAGGCAGAGACCCATTGAACCAAGAGACCATCTGGCCTGCTGGGTGAAGTATGCGCCGAGAGTCGTGGGGCCTTCTCCCTGTACAAGCGGCCTGTTATAGTATTTTGAGCGCCAGCCCGCCTCATGAAGCTTTATCGAGGTGGCCATGTCTTCTGTTACAGATGTTTCATCGAACCCTCCCACTTCTTTCACCGCGCGCGTTCTGAACACGGTGTTGCTGCCGCAGCTGAACATCGAGTTGATCACGCTTTTACCTTCAGTTATGTAGTCAAAAAACACCTGTTGGACGCTTTGGGCGGCCAAAGCCAGTCTGCTCGCATCTGTGTTCATGTATTTCTGAGGGACCTGCACGAACGCGAGGGTCTCGTCTTCCTCAAGAATGGTAACGGTTTCGGCGAGGTATTCGGGAACAGGCCTCTGGTCGGCGTCTATGACTGTAAAGTACTTCGCGTCGATTTCTTTCAGGGCGTCGTTCAGGGCTCCTGCCTTGAAGCCCCTGCGGTTTCCTCTGTGAACGTATTTGGCGCCGTTCGATTTGGCGGACTGCTCCAGCTTGGCTCTTGCCTTCGGGTCGGTTGAGTCGTCGAGAAGATAAAGTCTCCCGTATCCGGCGTAGTCGATTGTTACGGCGCATGCGGAAAGAGTCCTATCAATAACTTCCTGCGGCTCGTTGTAGGATGTAACGAGGACCGCAACATCAAAGCCTGGCGTATATTTTTTGAAGTATCTTTCGATTGTGGTTCCATATACTTCCGTGGCCCTGTAAAAGTTGGCGAGGTACGTTAGCGTGTGGACTGCGAAAAAGAGGTCGGCGCAAAACAGCAGGGACGACAGGACGAGGTCCCCTGGGCTGTAGCCTGCGCTGAAAAATGTTAGGATTCTGGCGTAGAAGTAGAGTGTGATGAAAGGTATCGGAAGCAGAGTTATCAAAAGAGGCTTGACTTTGATCCTTCTTTCTCCGTGGCCTCGTTTTGGCGCCATTTTATGCCTCATCCGCCTATTTTACTGCCGTGTCCGTGGACGGCTTCCCGACAGTCCGTCGCATGTTAAGCTGCCGCTGTTTCAGCCATCCTGATAGGTCACGTATAATATTTTACGACCGCCAGCCAATCTTTGAGACAAGGCGCATCCTTTCTGGTTGGGTGCTGGATTTGGCTCTTGTAGTAAAAGAGATAAGCCCGCTACGAAGATAGAGTTAAGCCAAGTCGCGGGCTTCTGAGATGCCTGCTATGAGTGAAAAGGTGTCGCCGGCGGTGAGCGTAGCTGTATGCCTGTTTGAAGTCTATCTTTTGGGCAGATTTTCTGATATCTGCGTAGGCGACGACCACGTTTATCCCGTTCAACCTCGTACTCGCCTTGCCTTGCTCTTCGACTTGAAGCTCGTAGATGGGCATACGTCAGCACTCTGCTCTTCGCTGGGCTTCGGCTATGGATGGGGTGCAAGATGACCGGGCTCCACGACTCGGAGCAGGAGGCTTTCCTGCTGTTCATGCTTAGGCGTGAGAAGGAGAAGCTGTCTGGGTTGATTGAATTTGACGGAGACTGTTTCAGTGTAAAGCCGGGGAGCAGGTTTCTGAACCTGGATGCAGAGGAATTGCTTGGCCGCCTGAACGCGTCGGGGGCGGTTGTTAAAGTGCGTGAAGCCCTGCATGTGGTTTGCTCTTCCTGTGGCGGAGGAAGCATGGAGGCTACGCCGATTTGTGGCGTCCACGGTTCACGGCTTTCGGCTAGTAAACCGGAGAAATTTGGCCTGCAAGTAAAAAGTACTGAAGTTGGGGGGAATGCGGCGGACGGCGGCCAGGGCTCGGCTCTTTTCTGCGAACAGTGTGGGGGGCATCCGGCTACAGTAAGCTATCTGCTACGCTGCGATAGGTGCGGCGTCCTACAGGATTGGCGTAACCCGGTTACCGTGGGTGTAGGTGTCTACAAACTTGATGGGAAGATGCCGGTCGAGGTTAAACTGCTCGAGTCGGTGTACGATGTGTTCGCGGAGAAAGGTTTCAGAACGGAGGTTTTGGGGAGCGTAGATGGGAAGCTGGGTGTACGTCACTTCTTCGATGTTGTGGCCCGCCAAGAGTACACCACGTACGCGGTGAACGTGATGGCGCACAGAAACGGCAGCGCCGACGTTAACGCGGTGTTGGGCGGTTACGCTGAAAGCGTCGATCTTTCGGGGGTGGCTGAACATTTGCTTGTGGCTTACCCGAGTCTTGACGCGGAGTCTGAGAAGCTGAGCGCCGCCTACGGGCTGAATGTTGTTGAGGTCGGCTCAGAGAGAGAGGTTTTCAGTCGACTTGGCTCTAAGCTGAAGTTTCTCGGAGAAACCGCCTCCTTGAAGACCGGCGTCGAAGGCCTTGACAGGCTGCTGGGAGGAGGGTTTCTGCCGGGCAGAGTGTACCTGGTACTGGGAGAAGCGGGCACCGGCAAAACGATTCTTTCGATTCAGTTTGCTTTACAGGCTGCGAAAACCGGTGGAAGCTCAATGTTCATCACCACGAACTCCACTCCAGAGGAGGTTATCGACATCGCGGACAGGGTTGAACTTCCTCTTAGAAAATACGTTAACGAGGGGAAAGTTGTAGTTGTGGATACAACCCATCAGCTCGACGAAATAAAGTCGCATGGCGCGGACGATGTTTGGAAGTACAAGTCGTTCGTGGCTAAAGTTGTAGGGGAGATTAAGGGGAAGCTCGCCCAGGTCGGCGCCACGAGGCTTGTAATTGACTCTGTTACTCCTCTGATACCCGACGGTGGCTATGATAGGGTCCGCGAATTTCTGACTGCGCTGGGACAGCTGGGGTGCCTTGTGATTGTAACAAAGGAAGGAAACGATGCGGTTGAAGAAAACTTTGTCGCAGGCACAATCGCGATTCAATCGAAGCTTGTTGGAGACGAATACGTGAAGTTCCTGTCGGTCAGAAAAGTGAGGGGCATGGCACACGATTCCAGGATTCATGAATTCAGCATAGTGCCTAGGAAAGGTGTGGTTGTAAAGGATTGAGAAATCTGTCTTCTCATCTTGGATTTACTGTCTTAGATGCTCCTGCGAAGCCGCCTGGTTCTGTGGGCTTCTAAAGGGGGTTTCGGCGACATGCATGGTCCCGGGGGTTCAGTCTTATTCAGTGGTTTGCGCTATCAGTTCGAACTCGATTCGCTCTGAGCTGAAAGACGGCTTCTTTACCGTATACTCTTTTTGAAAGGCTCTTTCTAGGGCGCCGTGAACAAGCCCAACCAGCAAATGGTCTGTGAATGGGGCTCCCGTTGCCTGGTTGAGGACGGGTTTGTGTATTTCTACCTTAACACGAGAATTTCCTTGTCCCGTATATGTGGTAAGTATGCCGAAGCCGGATGCCTTGATGAATCCTTTTATGTTTTCGAGAATAAGGTCTGTGCCTGCTTCTCTTCTAAGGCGTCTGACGAGCCCGTCTACGAAGCTTTTGCCTAGGGCAGCGCCCTGCTGGTGGAGGATTGTCGCGCCGCCGTCTCCGAAAGTGTTCATCACCTGTGATATCAGCGAGCTGTAGCCTTCGGCGGAAACGTAGAGTCCCCTTTCACCTCTGCTTGAAAGCGGGAACATCATGTTTTCGAATATCATTTTCGTCTTATTTTCCGCGGACACGTCGAGCACGGGGCTCAGCGACTTTATTTCGTCGAGTAGTTCGCTGACAGGGGCTTTGGCTTTCTGTGCATCAACGTAGAGAAGGATATAGCCTCTCGAGCCATCTTCCGACACATGCCCGAATATTCCGAGCACGTTTACGTTCATATCCCCCAGCTTTTTCAGGACGGTGGCAAGTGCAGAAGGCTCAGATTTGAGTGTAAGAAGAATCTCGTAGACCTGTTCCCCTGGTGGAGCGATGACGCCCACATCTCTCGATATCACAGATGTTCACTGGTTTCCAGGCGTTGAATGTATAAATGCTTTTTGCGGTTTAGCCGGCTTCCGCGTTTGTGTCGGTTGTGCCAATCTGATACGTTTTTGACTTGGTTTTGGCGCTCCGGTCGGCTGCTTCCGCTTTCAAAGAAGCTGAATCAGACCTGTGTTGTTGAATGTATGTTCGCTTACCTCGGCTTTGGTTTTCTACGCGCTGTTGTCTCGTAGTTTCACAGCGGGGCACAGCTATCATTGAAATGGTCTGGGTCTGTTGGGAGAAGGGGTGCCAGCCGAGCGCTCGTCGGCTTCCGTTTTGCCTGCGGAGAGATTTTTGGGGTGGACGTATATTTCTGTGGCGGGTTTTGTTTCGCATGGTTGAAACCTATGTTTGCGAGACGACTTGGTACAATGTGGTTCCCGACTCGGAGACCAGAAGCGAACACTTGGCCTACATCAGGAAGAAGGGGGCAGAGGGTAAGGTGGCGGCTTCGGGTAGGTTCAGGGATCTGAAGGGGGCTCTTATCATATGGCGTGTAAGTTCGCTTGAGGAGGCCCAGAAGCTTGCGGCTGAAGACCCCTACTTCAAGCGTGGGCTTGTGAAGTTTGAGCTTCGGGAATGGGATGTGGCCTTTAATTTTTTGACGAACCCTCCCCAGACGCCTGAGTGACGTTTGCTTCCGGGTGCCAGCCGGACCCCTGAGTAAATATATATGCCCGTACGCGTGCCGTAGAAGTGCCTGACAGGCTTCGGGTTTCCGGTTTGGCGTCGACTACCACTCCGACTTCGGCTCCACAGTCTCCTCCGGCTTCGACTACGGCTCCTGTCGCAGGTTCGGCTGAGGGTGGCGTGGAAGAGGGTTCGCCTCGAAAAATGTTTCGGGACTCGCTGGTTTGGCTTATCGTCTACGTTTTGGTGCTGGTGCTTGTTCTGGCCGTGATAAAGCTGGTTTTCGCAGAGGTTTCGAAGGCTCCTTTCCTCCATGGGGCCTTGGGCTACGAGGCATACGCGGATGTCCCCGTGAGCATCGCTTTGGGTGCGCTTATCGCCTTCAAGCTTTCCGACGTGATATACTGGAATCTCAGGCTCAAGCTGGCTCATGCTGAAGCTGCGAGTGTCAGAAGCGTGTTCAGAATCATCGGGATAGTGGCTGTGATAGTTACCACTGTGTCCGCGTACGTTTCGGCGACCGCCGCGGCGGGTCTGGGTGCTTTCGCGGGTCTGGTTGTTGGCTTCGCAACCCAGCAGGTGCTCGGGCAGGCTGTGGCGGGCGTATTCCTGTCGGTGTCGAGGCCTTTTAAGGCGGGCGACAACGTTAACGTTCAAGGCCAGCAGGGTAAGGTTGTCGACGTTAGCGCGCTTTTCACTGTTCTCGACACAGGTCAGGAAACCGTTCTCATACCCAATTCGAGTGTGATCGCGAACATAATTAAGCGCTCGAAGCCTGCGCCGCCTCAAGGCCAAGAGGCGAAGCCCTAAAGCGGCCTCCGTGGGGCACTGAAGTAGCGTGACAGCGCGCGCTGAGCCGGGCGGTTTAAGGGCGACGGGTGTCTGACGGCTGGCGGGGATGCTCCGTCAGTTTTATTTGGAGGCGCGTCTCGGCGGTGTTGCTTAAGGTTTGACTCTTTATTCGACGGTTTTCCGTTTGTCGACCAGTCTGCTGAGTTCTTGGGGTTATCTGGGAGTGTTTTCTCTGATGCTGTTGGAGAGCGCGAGCCTCCCCATTCCGAGCGAAGTGGTTCTCCCGCTCGCCGGGTACCTTGTATACACCGGCAGGTTCGATTTCTTCGCGGCCTTGGCGTGGGCTACGGGGGGAAGCCTTGTAGGCTCGCTGGTAGACTATCTCGTCGGCTACTATCTGGGCCGAGAGTGGCTTGTTAAGAGAAGGGCGTTCAGGCTTCTGGGTGAACGACGTTTGCAGGAGGCTGAAGTCTGGTTCGGTCGACACGGCGCGTGGGCGGTTTTCCTCGCAAGGTTCGCGCCTCTTGTCAGGACTCTTATCGCTTTCCCAGCAGGCTTCGCGAAAATGCGTGTCCACAGCTTCGCAGCATATTCTTTCGCGGGCATGCTGGGGTGGGATGTTATACTCATCTACGCGGGAATGGTTTTCGGGTCGCATCTGTCCGCTTTCACCTCGAGCCTGTACTCCGCTTTCACGGTTTTCGAAGCGCTTGCGGCCATAGCGATCGTAGTCGTGTTGGTCTACCTGTTCGGACGAGGCGGAAGCCTCGGCGGACGTAAAAGCGGGCTCTGAGCGGCTGAGCCGCCTCCGTGCACTGAGCCAGTTTTGCAGCCCGATAGGTTTTATCTGGGCTGATGGTGTCGGTGTGCGTGGACACCAAGATTAAGGCTGAGGTTGAGTCATGTGCCCGGAAGGCGTTTGAACAAGGGACGCCTCTGCACAGGCTTTCAGAAATAGATGCCTCTTTGAGCGAGGATGACCTTGCTCTCGTCCGTGCCCGGGTGCTTGAGCTGAAAACGGGGAGAAGTCTTTCCAGCGTGTATGAGCCGAGGGCGCTCAGCTTCACGTCTCTTGTGGGAAGGAACATCGAGAACCCTGTGGGCGCCGTGACGATCCCGGTCGGAGTGGTGGGTCCCATCCTTATGGATGGCTCGTATGCGAGGGGGGAAGTGTTCCTTCCGCTTGCGACGACAGAGGGGGCGCTCGTCGCATCCGTTAACAGGGGGGCTGCGGCAACCCGTGCCAGCGGAGGCGTGCGTGCACGTGTTCTGAAAGACGAGATGACGCGTGCACCCGTGTTTAAAACGGACTCCGTGTCGGCTGCCCTCAGGCTCAAGTCATGGGTGGAAGAAAACTTCGATTCCCTCGCCGACGCGGCGGCTGAAACCACGAGCCACGGCAAGCTTGTTTCGGCTGCGACGTTCGTTGTCGGCTGCACCGTGTTCGTGCGCCTGTCGTACTCGACAGGTGAGGCGATGGGTATGAATATGGCGACCATAGCCTCCGAGCGCGTGGCTTCTCTTATCGAGCGGAACACTGGCGCAAGACTTGTGGCTTTGAGCGGCAACGTCTGTAGCGACAAGAAGGCCGCGCACATCAACTCGCTGCTTGGCAGAGGCAAAACCGTCGTAGCGGAGGCGCTGCTTACACGTGACGTGCTGTCGAGTGTTTTGAAGGCTTCCGCTGCGAAGATAGTGGAGGTGAACGTTCTGAAAAACATGGTGGGTAGCTCGGTGGCGGGTTCGTTTTC
>JAVZLA010000033.1:0-17268 GCA_038883995.1 Thermoprotei archaeon
GGGCTGGTGTACCCTTTTAGCAGACTTCCGTGCAGGTGTTTCTGATACCTGGGTATGACCCAGGCTGCCATAAGCAGCATGTAGATGACGCCTGAAACCAGGAAGGCAACGATCCAGGAGTTGTCGTAGAGATACTCCGCCCAAACTGAAGAAGAGATTCCCCAATGGTAAAGATATGTTACCAGAACTCCGATTACGAAGCCTATTACTGCGGCGGGGTTGACGCCACCGGTATACCTGTACTTCCCATGTGAGAGGAAAACATCTCTGACCTCGAACTTGAATCTCCTTATGACCGCGTAGTCGAAGAATATCACGCCTTCAACAGCTCCCAGGAGCGCTCCGTATGCGAGCAGCCAGTTGTAAACATACGCGTATACGCTGGAATCGTACGCGGAGTAAGCGCCTACCACCAGGCTGAGAACCACGCCTATCAGTATCCCTCTGAACCAGGTTAGCCGCTTGGAATAGGTGTTCGATATATCGTAGCCGGGTGCAACGGAGTTTGCGAACACGTTTACTGTGAAAGTGGCCAAAATTATAATCAGAAGCAGAGGATACGCGAGGGCTCTTGGAAAGTGAAGCGCTATCTGCTGAACAGGGTCGTACCCGAAGAACGAAGATGCGCTGGTTATGTGAATCCATCCCGTCGACATCGCAGCCCCGGCCCCCAGCAGACCCATGGCTCCCACGGTCATCATCATCAAAGGCATCGGTATCTGTCCAACAGTCTGCGAGAACTGGCTCTTGGCATATCTTGTGTAGTCAGGCATGCTGACCGCCATAGTGGCCCAGTAGGCGACGTTCGAGTTGAGGAAAGCGAAAACCGCGAGCCAATAAGACGAGCCCTTTAGCACCGACGGGTAGCTGATAATCGGAGAATAGTTAAACTTGGCCGCGGAGAGGAAATAGTAGAACATAACCGCGAACCCGACTATCATTATCGGAGCAGCCACGCGTGCAAGCCACTTGAGAGCGGGCTGCGCTTCCACTGGTGGACTTTTCCAGAAAAGTAGAAGCTGTGCTATTATGACGAGTGCGAACGTCAGCCAAAAGACGGTGGGGAAATGTAGAGGAAGGGCTCCCGGCCCAAGGTCGGATCCAAGTAGCGCTAGGTTGGCGTGTGAAGATAGCAGGTAAATGTATCCGGCCGCTTCAGCTATTATAAACGATTCAACACCCCACCACCCCATTGAAATTATTGCTCTAACCCAGGAGGGAATTTGCGCCCCATAGATACCCCACCTTGTGCGAGTAAGTTGAGGCTCCGCCATCCCATAGCGTGCGCCACCATGGGACTGCACCAGAGTGGGGATCAGCACAATCAGGTTGCCCAGAAACATCAGAATCA
Source organism: Thermoprotei archaeon (assembly GCA_038883995.1). Taxonomy (GTDB): domain Archaea; phylum Thermoproteota; class Thermoprotei_A; order Marsarchaeales; family Marsarchaeaceae; genus JAMDBQ01. The sequence goes on from JAVZLA010000033.1 coordinate 1,352, forward strand.
GAGCGGTCGACCAGTTAAGTCCGAGACCCATTCCTACAGTCGATAACGTCCAGGTAGGTATGATTACGACCATTCCCAGCCATATCGCGAAGAATGTTCCAGCTCCCCATGTTCTTTTAGCAATCGGAGTGGGATGAAAATCCTCGTTCCAGAGATATCCTTCCTGTGGAAAAGTTTCCAGGAGTTCAACCTGTCCTCTAGCGGCATCATACCGTGTTCCGAGCGTCTCGGTGACGGAAGAACCTGACGCGTCCGCGACTTTAGAGCTTTCCCGACCTCCCTGTTTATCAGGGGGACCACTCATTAAAAGTCACCACGCAACTTTTACCCCTTTTTTATCCTAAATATAAATATTTTCATTGTCATTGTGCTAACCATCGCTCAGAGTGATGCTGTGTGTGCGGGCGAAGATGTTTTCGCCAAAGGTTCTGTTTGCGTCAGCTTAAATATGCGGGCCAAGAAATTCATACCAGGTGTCTCAGACGCAAGAAAAAGTCAGAGCCAGTGACTCTGAGTCCTCCAGGGTGAACAGAGATCTGACGTACGGTACTTGGCGTTTCCAGAAAACGTGGAAACCGCTTGTTATCGATTCTGCTAAAGGTAGCTATTTCACCGACATTGACGGTAAACGCTATCTCGACTTTTCCTCCCAGCTGATGTGCTCGAACCTTGGCCACGGAAACGAAAGGGTGATTGAGGCAATCAAATCGCAGGCGGAGAAGCTGCCGTTCATTGCTCCCTCATTTGGCACGGAGGTGCGCGCCCAACTTGCACTGAGTCTTCGAGAAGTGCTGCCAGATAACCTAACGAAATATTTCTTCGGGACCTCTGGCACAGAAGCGAACGAAGCCGCTGTCAAGATGATAAGACTGTTTTACGATAAAGAGGGAAGATTCAAGATAATCTCACGGTACAATTCCTATCATGGTTCCACCGCCGCCAGTATACAGCTTACAGGCGACTTCAGGAGGATTCCGGCTGAGCCGCCCGGTGAATATCCGGGAGTAGTTCACGTGCCTGATCCTTACTGCTACAGATGCCCGCTTGGGCTGAAGTACCCGGAGTGTGGCGTTGAATGCGCGGAGTATGTAGAGTATGTTGTTAAAAACGAGGGAAACGTCGCCGGGATGATAGTTGAACCAGTTACCGGTACGAACGGCGTAATTGTTCCGCCACCAGAATATCTTCCCAGAATCAGGGAAATAACGCAGGAACATGGAGTTAAACTAATCGCGGACGAAGTTATGAGCGGATGGGGTCGAACCGGAAAGTGGTTCGCCGTGGACAACTGGGGGGTTAAGCCTGATGTGCTTACAACTGCAAAGGGAATAACAGGGGCATACGTTCCTCTGTCGCTTACAGCCACGAACAAAGAGATCTCCGATTATTTTGAAGACCACTATTTCGCTCATGGCCACACTTATGAGGCGCATCCTTTAACGCTCGCCGCAGGCGTTGCCGCTATATCGGAATACAAAAGGCTCAATCTGATAGAACGGGCTAAAGAGACCGGTAAATACCTTGGGCGGCGTCTGGAAGAGTTGAAGAACCGTCATCGAAGTGTGGGCGACGTCAGAGGTATAGGACTGTTCTGGGCCGTTGAACTTGTCAAAGATAGAGAATTGAAGACTCCGTTCAACACTTATTCCGACAAACTGTCAGGGCAGCCGCTCATGGTCGACAAGGTCGCTCAATCCATGATGGGTAAAGGTGTTTACATCAATTCGTGGATCTCGCATTTTGTGATAGCTCCTCCACTCATAGTTACAAACGAGGAAATCGATGAAGGTGTTAACGCCTTGGACGAATCTCTGAAGATCGCCGACCAGGAAGCTAATACGGGCGGGGTCTAATCGCGACAAGTTGAAAGAAATCTTCCTCCACACCAAATCTGCGGCGTCATGCTGAAACATTCTAGCGGGCAAAACCATTTTAGCATGTTTGGCATGAAACATAGCGCCGGAATGCAATGCGCGTGAACTCTCTTCTGGGTCGAAAGATTCTCTCAGTGGATGATCTGAACTACGAGGAATTCCAGTATCTGGTCGATCTCTCAGTCAGGGTCAAGAAATCGGTGACCGCTGGGCTCTTCTCCTTGGAAAAGCCAATGAAAAGGATAGTCTACGTGAACGAAACTTCCAACCCGTTCCTGGACGTATGCGTCAAATCGGCGGCCGAACTGTTGAAGGCTCCGCTCTCACAGGTTTCAGTCGGTCAGATATCAGATCGTAACAGAGCCCATCTCTTGGAAGCCTTGGACCAAGTTGCTGACGGTTTCGTGTTGGCGGTCGGCAACCCTGAACTGTATAAGGCTTTGACCGACGCCGCAACAAAACCCTGCTTCTCGGTGACATCGCCTACGGAACAGCTCCTGTCTACAATCGCAGACTTCTCATTCGTTCAGGAGTTCAAAGGCGGTTTAAAACGGCTAAAGATGTCTTATGTTGGGGACAACAGGAGAGAAATCCGTTCTCTGCTGCTTGCAGCCGGTAAGTCGGGAGTGCACTTTACCGCTTGCACTCCAGAAGACAGGAAGCCAGATCTTAGGACAGTGGCCGCTGCGAAGGCGGATGCTGAGAAGACCGGCGGCAGCATACGGCTGGAGCACAGGGCAGAAAAAGCGCTTGAAGACGCGGACGTAGTGTACGTCGACGAAGAGACGGAAGCTCCTGTTTTCGGCGGTGGTGGAACAGAGGGAAGTCTGCCTGAAAAAATATTTGCTTCAGCGCCAAGCGGACTGCTGCTTATCGCCAGAAGGCCAGATGTGTCGGTTCCGTACACGGCGGGAAAAGATATGCTTCGTCCTCGGGCTCCCTGGACGGTTTACTCATGTGTTTCCCTCCTCTACTCCGTGTTGTAGGCGTAGTCGCGTCCGCTGCTTCCGGCCTCTTTGAACGCTTTACCGTACAGTTCGCGGAGTCCTTTGTACCGGTTTGACTCATAAGTCATGAAGTTTTCGTTTCTGATGAATTCAAAGACTTTCTCCGACTGGTTTCGAGCATCGTAGAAGAAGTTTCTTATCTTCGCAACCGCCGAAAGATACCCAGATAGGAGACGGAACAGGATTTTCTCCGCTAAATTTGCCTGGGAAACTTTTGCAACGTCACCTTGCTCGCTATACCCGCCGTCATAGGTTACCCCAGGAAAATACATCGATATCCATTTGCAAGTGGCCAACGCGTTCCTGAGTCTGCGTTCGCCTTTTACGGGGACAAGTTTCAGAAGCTCTCTAGCCAGAAGGGGGTCGCATCGGGTTTTCAGCAGTTCTTCGAATGAGTTGGCTGTTAGAATTATGCTGAGGCAGTAGTCTGTATCGGCAAGGCCGAGAACGCGAGCCGCTCTGATATAGGTCAGCAGCTTGAACAGAGTGGTCCACATTTTTCCATCTTTTATCACAAGGAACAGATCAGCGTCATCATCCTCACTGGCAGACATATACGAAGCTGACCCAGATACGGCAACTATTAGCGCGTCCCCGAAAAGACCAGGATGGGACGAGACAAGCCTCTTCACATATCTAACCTTCTCCTTTGAAATTTCCGCTCTGCGATGCGTAGCCGGCTGAAGTGTGAGCGCATGGCTTCGAGGCGCAACCACACCGTTACTGAAGTCGAATGAATTCTCCAGTTCGGTTTTAAGAGATTCCAGTGCATCAGCTGACCCGTTGGGTACAAGCTGCAGCAGGTCGCTTAATGGTAAGCAGACCCCGTTATCTTTAGCTAACTCTATCAGAAAAACTGCTCTCTTGGCAATCGTCGAAGTGGACAAAGCTGTCAGACTGCGTCAACTCGTTGCCATATCCATGGTTTCTTGTCGAAGGGAATCATCGAAAGTGCCAGAATCCACGCCGCTGTTTCCGCAAGCACCGCTTTGGCAAGCTTCGATAAGCCAACCACCTTCAAGAGGGAAAAAACCGTTCTGGCCGTCAGGGCAGGTGAAATAAGCATTGACGTTTCGATTGTGGTTGGTGGCGTCTTCTCTAGCGCAAACAGCTCGATATGGCCCCTTATTATCCTAGCCCTCTGGTAAAGTAAGCCGAACATCGTAGTAGGGGCGGCGACCTCTACTTTCGCATTGGGTGAATAGGATACGCGCATCCCCATTTTTCTTGTTCTCACCGCAATGTATGCTCCGTCGTTGACAACTCTTTCCGGAATCGGCTTTACAGCCTTTCGCGTTATAAGGAGGAGTTCGTCGGTTGCGTGAGGGTTTTCCCTCATGTTTAGACATTCCTGCAAGAAAGCGTTGTGAATCGTCCAGTTTATGCTACTGAATGCGCGAGCCCCTCCCGTAGATCCGTTTTGAGAAGGAAAGGGGGAGCCCCCCACCACGTCGGCGCCCTCCCTGACACTTGTTTCCGCAAGAGCGTCCATCGCACCTGGAAGAACTTTGGCGTCGCCGTTTATCAGGATGAGAGCGTCGGCGTCAGTTCTCCCAAATCTTTCAAAAAGAGTGTTAAGCGCCGTTGCCTTTCCCCTTCTGAATGGTTCCGCAATAATTTCCACGCGGCTGTCTCTGTCCATCAGGTTACGGATACCTGCGAGCGTTTTCTCAGTGCACTTGCTTGCCACAACAACAAGCTTCAGAATCTTAATGTTTTTACATTCAGCGGAAACAATAGACTCCAAGCAATCTTGAATATGATCTCGGTCCTCGGTGGTGCATACCCCCACCATTACCTTCATGAATCCACCGTGTAGGCGTTCAGCCTCAGCTGTTTGGCGAGGCATCTTTCCGAGATTTCTGAAGCAAGGCTAATTAGGGTTACGCAGAGTTTTGTCTTTTAGCAGCAGGAGAATACAACTTCTGAAGTGTTTGCAACAATTCATAAAGGCTTTCGTTTGTTCTTTTCTTATACTCGCGTGCTACCATCACTGACGAAATGACAACAGAGAACAGGATAACCATAAAGGCGTAGTTAAACATGTTGAGCGCATAGGGTTGAATTGCAGGGTCGTTAAGTGAGGCGTTGAGTACTATTCCAGCCAAAACCGCTACCGTTAGACCTCTGGGGTACAGGGCGGTCATGAGACCACTGTTCTTCTGCATAATCCTGTTTCCCAAAGAAGCAGACTCGACTCCAATCCATCTGGGAACAATAAGGATAGAGGCTATGAGTGCTCCCGTTAGAGCCGAGTCCAGTGATGGAGTTATCAGCAGACCCATGTAAACGTAGAAAAACGTTCTGATGAAGAATGTGATTTCATTATGCAGTCCAGAAACTTCCTGCTGGTTCAACCTGTTATCGGTGTTTTTGATCAAAATGTTGCTGTTGGCGACAACAAGTCCAAACACGAGTACCGAGAGTATTGCGCTGCCACCCAGCGTGTCTACAAGGGCGTACAGTCCCAGCATGACGCCCACCGTCACCATATAGGTGTGGGTTACAGTTTTAAGACGTGAAAGAAAAATGACCCAAAGGAAGCCAGCTAGGCCGCCGACAAATATTCCTACCGCGATAAGTTCAAGCATGTATCTACTCACTGAAAGGAACCCTGAGAAACCTGACGTTATGGCGTCGAACACGATATAGAAGGCGACTATGCACGTTACACTGTTGAAGGTGGAATCAAGAGTCATGGCGTCGAACACGGTTTTGTCCAAGCCCATTCTCTCAGCGATTGGAATAACGATTGTAGCCGTTGTTTCACCGAGCAGAGCCCCGAACAGAGCTGATATCAGCAGCGGCCAGTGGAAGAAATAGTAGAACAGTGGCGTGACCACAGCAACTGTTAGAACTGTGTCTAAGACGCCGAGCAACAGGCCTCTTGTTCCGCCGCTTGCGACGGAGCGAAAGTCTATCTTAGAAGAGCCACCGAACACTATTACAACCAAGGCTATGGCGCCGAAGAAGGGAGCCAACTGCTCGAGGCTCAGAATCTGTGAACGTGAAACTACGTGTGTTACCGGGCCAAGCAGCACGCCTATCAGCATGAGGCCAAGGCTTTCAGGGATCCTGTACTTTAAAAAGGCGGCTTCGGCGACGAAGCCCAAAAGCATAATCGAGCCCACCACGGCAAGGAGTACGTCTGTGTTAGCGGAGAACGGGATTATCGGGTCCATCAGATGCCTGCTTCCCAGCTCCCCCTAGGGCAGCGTCAACGCCGCTTGGGGAAGATATGTCGAGAGTATTGTACGTCAGCTTAAATGTGTGGCGGTTTAGGCTCGCACACAGACCCTGCTCTGCTCCTTATGTTTCCTCTGCAGCAAACCATAGCCTGCCATCAGTTCGCGCTGACTTCCCGCGACTATGCGTTCCCTTGGTGTTCTCGTCTATTTCACATACGTGAACCAATCCTCATGATTTGTGGTTCTGCCATGAACTATATCATCATACCTGGACCTCAGTTTCTGGGTTGTGGGATACGTGTGGCCGTCTCCTATCGTTCGCCCATCAATTTCCCTGACCGAAACAACTCCGGTGGCTGTTCCAGTTAGAAATAACTCGTCAGCAGTGTAAAGTTCCTCTCGGGAGATGTTTACTCTTTCCGTCGGAGTGCCGATCTCCTGAGCCAATCTCAGTATCGTATCCCTGGTGATTCCCCGCAGAGCACCGGCTGCCGCGGGAGGTGTCCCCACCACACCGTTTTTCACTCTGAATATGTTTTCTCCGCTACCCTCAGTTACCATGCCCTCGGAGTTCAACATTACGGCCTCGTCGTATCCGTTTTGAATTGCCTCCATCTTCGCGAGAGCAGAATTCGCGTAATTGGCAACAGACTTTGCCTGTGGGGGAAGACTGTCTGAGCTGATCCTGCGCCAACTTGAAACCATGCATCTGACACCCGAATGGCCATCCGAAGTTGACAGATATGCTCCCCATTCCCAGGCCGCAATGGCAACCTCAACCGGACTCTTCAGAGGGTTGACGCCCATGTTACCGTAGCCTCTGTAAACCAGTGGTCGAACATAGCATTCCGTAAGACCCGACTCCAACACAACCTCGCGAACGGCACTTTCAAGCTCCTCCACATTGTAGGGTATAGTCATGCAATAGATCTTGGCGCTGTCATACAGACGCTTCAGGTGGTCTCTAAGCCTAAAGGCGGCTGGTCCACGCGGCGTATCGAACACCCTTATCCCTTCGAAGACTCCCGTCCCATAATGCATTGAATGGGTTAGTACGTGAACCTTCGCGGAATCCCAGTCGACCAGTTTGCCGTTCATCCATATTTTTCCGTGCGAGACGGACATTCAGTACCCGAGTCAGTGCTGGGTGGCATGTATATGAGTCTGTTGTGAGTTCGGAATATAATCAAGGCAAGAAAAATAGCTCACCGATGCGAAACGGCAGTACTCTAACCTGCTGGTAGAGCTTTACGCAGAAGTACTTGATTTATCGGCTACCCCGCTTCTTGAACGCATCCAGCTGTTCATCGTCTTAACCTTGAGAAGCTGTATCGCCAAGGCCGGGTCCACGCCCTTCGGGCACACCACGGAACATGAACCAGCGAATTCACATCCCCAGACGCCAGTGGGCGAGTCGATAATTGAAATGCGCTCGCTTTCGCCCTGATCTCTTGAATCAGAAATATAGCGGTAGACCTGTGAAAGAGCCTGTGGGCCAAGAAATTCCTTGTTCGTGTTGCTCACCGGACAGGCGTCTACGCATAGGCCGCATTTGATGCAGTAGGAGAACGGAAGATATCTGTACAGTTCATCTACGTTCTGAGAATATTCTTTTTCCGCTTTGAACTTCTCCGCGTTATCCAAGCGAATAAGCCAAGGCTTGACAGATCTGTGTTTTTCGAAGAACTCCCCTAAGTCGGCGACCAGATCCTTCAGCAAAGGATGTCCGAGCATCGCTGAGACTTTTATCTCAGAAGTACCCAGGGTACTCACGTTTGTTTCGCAGGCCAGCCTGGGTTTGCCGTTGATGTCCATGGCGCACGAACCACAAATACCCATTCTGCAACTGTATCTCATCGAAAGAGTCGGATCCTGGGTTTCCTTGATTTTTATGAGTGCGTCGAGGACCGTGGAGTACTTGTCGAGCTCGACTGTAAACTTCACTTTGGAAACTTTACCTTGATCCGGATCATACCGTTGAATTACGAAAGTGGTGGAATCGCCCTCTGAATGCTTCGCGTTCATCTTCTGGACCCTCCGCGTGCGTACAGTTCCTTAACACCCAATGAGCCGAACAGCAGGGCGCCGAGGCCGATGAGCACTTCAAGAACATCTCTGGCTACAAGTGTTCCGTGAACGAATGACATGAACACAACCAGCCAGAGGAGCACGGGTATCCCGATCATCGCAACATAGTTGAGACCCATAATCCTGTACGTTGTCAAGGATGCCACCAGCCAACCATCGCAATGAACCCTGCAACCCACAGGGCGAGCGCAGCATAAGGGAGAGCGGAATACAGTGGAGAAGGTCTCCCAAATCTTTTGAGAGCCAAAAACTTGAATGAGCCGTTAAGGTGCCCCGAGGAAAGCCCGTTTGTGCTGATAATAGAAAACGCCTTCACAGATTCGAACAATTGAGGAGTGAACAGTATCCATTCTACAATCGTCATAGCCTTCGTTATAGTTGAGAGACCCGGATAGAACAGTGTTGCGATGAGGATAATCCCGTACGGGATCGAGAACGGCGCAAGTATCCTGTAGAACAACATGTGGACAAAGGCCTCCCTGTGGAACCCAACCAGTCTGCCGATGTTGGTCTGTCTCCCCCTCAGGTCAAGCAGCTTCTTGTTCACGGTCTGCTCCTTCTCCATCAATACTTCCTCTCCATCGGCTGCCAGCGCGTGATCTTCACCGGCAGATATGAGACACGTGGCTTTTCTCCGGTATAGTACGCTATACTGTGCTTGAGCCATTCTGCGTCGTTACGCTGAGGATACTCAACCATGGCATGAGCCCCACGACTTTCCTTACGTAGAGAAGCACACGTGACTATGACTTCAGCCAAATCGAGCATGTTGGACAGTTCCAAGATGTCTCTCAAGTTCGTATTAAAAACTCTACCCTTGTCAGACAGCTTTACTTTTTTGAACCTTGCTTTAAGCGAAGATAGCTTTGACTGAGCCAGCGAGAGCTCGTTCGAAGTGCGGTAGACGTAAACATATGTGTCCATGGTCGACCAGAGTTCTCTTCTCAAGGCATATGGGTCTTCGCTGCCTTCACTATCCATCAGGCTCACAAGACTCTCTTCGGCCTCTTCAACCCTTTTCAGGACCTCGCCGTCTGGCCGTGGAGACCCGTTCATTTCCAGCGCACGCTTGGCTGCTGCCGCACCCGTTATTCTACCCCAGATGGCGCACTGGCTCAGACTGTTGCTTCCCAGCCTGTTGGCGCCGTGGACGCTTACGCAGCCGGCTTCCCCCGCAGCCCAAAGACCCTTAACGGTTCGTGTAGAATCGTCCAACATCACTTCGCCCTCTAGTGCTGTGTGTATTCCCCCCATCGTAAAATGCGCAGCAGGCCTAACGGGAATAGGTTCCTTGGAGGGGTCTATGCCCAGAGATTTGACGACGATTTCTTTGATCATCGGAAGCCTTTCGTCGATCTTCGACTCTCCCAGGTGCCTAAGATCCAAGAGAACGTAATCCATCCCGGACTCCTTGTGGCGCATTCCTCTGTTCGCCTGTATTTCTGTTATTATTGCTCTCGAAATGATGTCTCTGGGGGCTAGCTCCATCTTCGACTTCGCGTAGTCTTCCATAAACCTCTTTTGCTGAGAATTCAGAAGATAGCCGCCCTCTCCTCTTGCAGCCTCCGTAATCAGTATCCCGTTAGGAACCAGTCCTGTCGGATGAAACTGAACGAACTCCATGTCCTTAACAGGGAGACCTGCACGGTAGGCTACTGCGATTCCGTCTCCTGTGCTCGAATACGCTGTAGTCGTGAACCCGTAGACCCTGGATGCTCCTCCAGTTGCTATTATCCCCGCTTTGCAGGAGATAAACTTCGTTTGACCAGTTGCCAAGTCTATCGCGAAGAAGCCTTTGAACTCGTCTCCAACAAGCACCAGCGAAGTTACAAAGTGTTCATGAAGAATCTTAATGTTGTCAAACTGCAGGAGACTATCGTAAAGCGCGCTCATCATGAAGAACCCGGTTTTATCTGCAGCGAAAGCCGTGCGCGGAACACTCATCCCACCAAAGGCTCGTAACACAATTCTTCCCGCATCGTTTCTGTTCCAGGGCACACCCAGGTGGTCGAAGAACCTGATTTCCTTAGGCGCTTCCCTGACAAGCATTTCGACAGCGGGTTGATCCGCCAGATAATCAGAGCCTTTGACCGTGTCGAACGCATGCAACTCCTCGGAGTCGCCGCCTTCTCCCGGATAGAGGACTCCGGATATACCTCCTTCCGCGGAAACCGAGTGACTGCGCATTGCATGAAGCTTGGATATAACCGCTATGTTCAGCTTACCCTGCGATACCCGCGCCGCCTCTAAGGCAGCCCGCATCCCGGCGATGCCGCTACCCATCACCGCGACATCAAATTCAAGAGTTTCCATATTCCAAGCGCAGCAGGGGGTCGAGCCCTAATCGTATAGGCTTTTCGTAGACCCATGTTTAACAATGTAACCCGCCGTAAACCCAGGCGGAGAAACCGGTCTTTCGGCCGACAGAAGCTTATTAAGCAGCCTTTCGCGGGCTTAGGCGAATGGTTTACGAGTCTGATTCGTAACAGCCGTGACCTCGCCGGCAACCGTAAGGGAACGAATTTCGAGGCCGTAAGAAGGGCCCTAATCAGCTGCCTGGAAAAAGGTGTCTGGGCAGCTACCCCCGGACAGCTCTTTCTAAAGAAGACGAATGTTTCTGGCGCGTGGCTTGGCACAGCATCGCTTTCAGAAGACCTCTCCAAGTTCGAACACGTCTACGTCTTGGGCGCCGGGAAAGCCGCCTTGGGGATGGCGGAGTTTTTGAACGCGAGGCTTGGAACCAGGATAAGCGGCGGCGTGGTCGCGGCCGCTGTTGGTGGACCCGGACGTATAGGTAGGATACGTGTTTTACCCGCCTCTCATCCGCTGCCCACAGAGCTCTCTGTGCGCGCAGGGAGCAGTGTTTTGGAGTTAGCTGAAAAGAGAACTGAACGGGACCTCTATGTTGTGCTTCTTTCAGGAGGCGCGTCCGCCATGCTCTGTTCACCGATTCGGGGGGTAAGTCTTGACGACAAGCGTGAGGCAACCCGTTTGCTGTTGAATTCCGGGGCGTCAATCTGGGAGCTGAACTGTGTGCGTAAGCATATTTCCAAGATCAAGGGCGGCAGACTGCAGGAGCTGATCTATCCTGCTCGTTCGATAACGGTCGTTATTTCTGATGTTTCAGGCTACGACATTTCAACGGTGGGTTCGGGTCCCACTTTACCGGATGACACGACTTTCTCCGACGCCTTAACCGTGCTAGAAGACCGAAAACTGACTGCGCGTGCACCGGGCTCCGTCGTTAAAGCTCTGGAGAACGGCTCCAAAGGATATTTACGTGAAACCCCGAAGCCGGGCGACCCCTGCTTCAGTTCGGCGAGGACCCTGAACCTGGGCTCTTCGACCGACGCGTGTGAAGCCATAGTGGGGGAGCTTAAGGAGAAGGGGTACAATCCCATCTTAAGAGAAAATTTTCTCTCCGGCGACGTACGAAAATGTGCGGAAAAATTCGTCAGCGAACTCCTGCCCTCCGCTTTCGCCGCAGGCTACGACAGCGTGGTGGTGAGCGGAGAAACCACGGTGGAAGTCAGGGGGCCGGGGAGAGGCGGCAGAAACCAGGAGTTCTGCCTCTTTCTGGCTCCGCTGATAAAGAACACGGCGCTGACGGTCTGCAGCCTCGGCACAGATGGGATAGACGGTTCGAGTGAAGCCGCGGGTGCATTTGTAGACGGATTGACCTATTCGAGAGCAGAGAAATCCGGCCTCTCTATAGAGCAGTACCTGTCTAAAAATGATTCCGGCAGCTTCTTCGAAAAGATGGGTGATGCAATCCTCACGGGGCCAACCGGCACAAACGTGTCCGACGTCGCTGTAGCCGTAACCTGCGAGTAAAGCGAAGTTCGACGTTTCAGTCGGAGCACGGGACAAGTTCCTTGAGTAAGACGTCAAGCACGCTGTTGGAGGCAGAAACAAGGTTACGTTTCAGAGACGCATCAGTCTGATTAATCACCCCTTCCGCGGCAACTCTAACGAAGGCGCACACGAAACGGATATCGGGTTTCCCGTTTTGGTCAACGGTCACTCCACCTGTCTCCAGGGGGCACATCGCCTCCAGAGCATCCACGCTCTTCCTGAACCCGCTATCTTCTCTCAGAACTTTGAAGAGGGATGCAAGCGTATTAGATCTTGCAGCCCATGCAAGCTGGTCTTCAATCGAAACAGATTTGGATCCACGCGCCAGGTATAGCCTCAGAATGTCCCATCCCAAAATGAGCTTCAGTTCACCGGATTCAACGGATGAGCGTAACATGTACAGTTGCCTGAGAGTTCGCTGACCGGCTTCAAACAAGGACTGCATGCTATCAAGGTATTCTGGCACAGCAATAAGCCTCGTTATGCGGCTGCTCCTGCGCACACTGCGGAGGCCCTCCCCGCCACCAATCTGCTCAAAAGAGCCCCGTTGGCACGTCTAATTCGCCTGTGGATTTACACGATGGGAGTTACCTGAGTACCTCGTGCGTGCACCACATCAGCCAAACAGGACAGAACGATGCGTGAAAACGTACACCGTAAGTAGAAGCTTAGGAAGGTTCAAACACATCTGTGTAGATGGTGTCGTATGGCATACCGCAGTATTGTGCTCGAAAAGAAGGGCGGCGTAGCTGTAATCAAACTCAACAGACCGGATGTTCGAAACGCGCTGAACCGTGAGCTCATGTCCGAGCTCGTGGAATGCCTGAGCGTACTCGAATCAGAGAAAGAGACCAGATGCGTCGTGATCACGGGCGGAAGCTCCTTTTTCTCAGCGGGCGCCGACATCAAGGAGATGAAGGAACTTTCTACAATGGAGGCTCTCAAAATGGATGTGTCGGCCCTATGGGATAAAGTTGGAGAATTTCAGAAACCTCTTATCGCAGCCGTCAATGGATACGCGTATGGCGGTGGACTTGAACTCGCCATGTGCTGCGACATAATCGTTTGCGGGGAAAAGACGAAGCTTGGCCAGCCCGAAATAAACATCGGGATAATTCCGGGTGCAGGAGGCACGCAGAGACTTACGAGGGCGGTTGGGCTACACAAGGCTTCGGAAATGATACTGACAGGTAAACCGATAGACGCCTCAGAAGCCAAGGCCCTGCACCTTGTAAACGCTGTCGTACCAGAGGAAAAAGTGTTGGACTACGCGCTTGAAATAGCGGCCGAAATATCGTCTAAGGCTCCGCTAGCTGTCAAGATGGCGAAGGCGGCGTTAAAGAAGTCTCAGCAAGTCGGACTGGAATCGGGCTTAGAGTTCGAGCACAAGCTCTTCTACCTGCTTTTCTCAACCCGCGACCAGAAAGAAGGTATGTCCGCTTTCCTGGAGAAGAGGAAGCCAGTGTATCAGGGGCAGTGAACCAAATGGAAGAAAAACCAGTCCTGTACGTTGTGAAAGAAAATGTGGCGTACATCGACCTCAACAGGCCCTCTGTGTTAAACTCGTTCAACTCTGAGATGAGAGCATCGCTTCTTTCATGTTTAAAGCAGGCTGCCTCCGACAGGCTCGTGCGAGCCGTTGCAATATCGGGCAAAGGAAGAGCCTTCTCCGCGGGCCAAGACGTAAAGGAAATCATGGACCAGCAATCCGGCCGCGGATTCGACTTGGCGGGGACGCTGAGAAACGAGTACAACCCCATAATCCGTGAAATCGTTCAGCTGCCCAAACCCGTCGTGGCCGGGGTCAACGGCGTGGCCGCGGGAGCTGGATTCAGCCTTGCGATGGCCTGTGACATAAGGATGGCTTCGAAGAGCGCGAGTTTTCTTCAGGCTTTCTCGAAGGTTGGCCTAGTCCCCGACTCTGGAAGCAGCTTCTTCCTGCCGCGCAGCATAGGGTACGCTCGAGCAGCGGAAATGGTCTTCAACGCTACGCAAATAGACGCTCAAAAGGCCCTGGAGCTTGGCCTTGTAAACAGCGTGGTTGAAGATTCAGAGTTACGTTCAACACTTGAAGCCACGTGCGTAAGGCTTGCACATGGACCTACCAAAGCCTACTCTCTGGCGAAGAAAGCTTTGCATAGAGGCATGTACGCCAGCCTGGACGAATCGCTTGAAACCGAGGCTGTTTTACAGGGGCAGGCCGCTTTCACAGAAGACTTCCTGGAAGGGGTACGTGCGTTTGTGGAAAAAAGGAAGCCCGAGTTCAAAGGCAAGTAGCTATAGCGCTGTGAGCTGGATTTAAAACGGTCGAACAAATGGAGCAGAAACCATGAAAATGCCCAACAGAACCGGGTGCCCGTTGGATCCCCTGTTCGAACTGGGCGAATCACCCGTTGTGATCCCACGCGACGTTATTCCGGTTCTCCCAGACTGCTTCGAGGAGACGTTGCTTGGAAACCCAAAGTCAAGCATAAAACAGTATCGTTGCGTGCACGGACTGCATGTGAGGGAGTATGCTGACGTCTACGAAATCCACGCTGATAGATTCGACCCGAGAAAGCACCCTCTGTTGCATTTACTCTCCGACACAACCACGGGTCGGGCGGCGATGGTTCTGATTGCGATTAAACTGGCCCGGAGCCTGAGAGGCGGTGAAAATGCTTGAACTTGCCTCCTGTAGCGAGGTTTCTCCGTGTCGTATACAAACTGGGGCCGCTAATGTTTTCGCTTCTTCTCTTCAGGAAGACGCATCGAGGAAAGGAACCTACGCCAAAAGAGAAGCAAAAGCTGCAGAAACAGGGAAAGAAACTTTTCGAATCACTAGTCGACCTGGGACCAGCCTTCATAAAGCTTGGGCAGATTCTTTCTGTTCGACCAGACGTTGTTCCGCCCGAGTACATAAAGGAGCTCGAAAGGTTACAGGACGACGTCCCACCCGCCCCCTTTGAAGAAGTGCGTAAGCTCATCGAATCCGAACTCGGCGCTCTGGAACACGTCTTCGAAAGCTTTGACGGCGAACCCGTTGCCTCGGCTTCACTGGGCCAGGTGTACAAGGCGGTCTACAAAGGTGAACAGGTCGCCGTTAAGGTCAACAGACCGGGTATAGCCGAAGTTGTGAAGAGGGACGCGCAGGTTCTCAAACTCCTCCTCAGCGTGCTCGGGGTTCTCGTGGACCGTAACATAGCCGGCATTATGCGTTCGCTTGTGGACGAGTACTCGTCAAGGATCACAAGGGAAGTAGACTACAAGATAGAAGCGAACAATATGTCCATAATAAAAAAAGAACTTGCACACCAAAAAGATGTGGTTGTGCCCACGGTCTTCCAGGAGGTCTCAACAGGTAAAGTATTGGTTATGAGCTATCATGGTGGAGTCAAAATCAGCGACGTCGCCGGCCTCGACGCCAACGGCATAGACAGGCAGCGGCTTGCACGTAGACTCTCCCGCATTTATCTCGAAATGGTGTTGGGGCAGCCGCTCTTCCATGCTGATCCGCACCCGGGAAACATCGCTGTAGGGGCGCAGGGCGAGATTATCCTGTACGATTACGGCATGGTCGGCTCGCTGGACGACTACACTCGTAAGCACGTTGTTCGACTCTACGCGGCGATGGCCGCCTACGACCCCGCTTCAATAGTCGACGAACTTTACGAACTGGGGGCTCTTGATCCCGCGGCGGATAGAACCGTGATAGAAAAGGGCTTCGAGCTTTCGTTGAGAGAGCTGCGCGGCCAGACGGTCAGCCAGTGGGAAATACGTAGACTAAGAGAGCTAGCCGACAGGATGATTTCGGAGTTTCCGTTCAGGCTGCCGGAAGAGCTGGTTCTTTACATGAGGATGGCGACCATATTGGAGTCAGTCTGCACGACCTTGGATCCGTCTTTCAGGTTCGTGAGAGTGATGTC
>JAVZLA010000034.1:0-17053 GCA_038883995.1 Thermoprotei archaeon
GCTTCACCCATTTTGGCCTCTAAAGCCTCAAGCCTAGTTCGCTCCTTACTTATGTCGTTCCCGAATCCGTTTATCAGCTCCTCAAGGCCCGGGAGAACGGATTTACCCAGGAGTTCCGTAAACTCCTTGTTTCTGATTTTAGCCACAATGCTGTCAATAATGTCCGGTCTGAGCTTCCTTTCTATGTCTGCAACGGACTCCACAATGTCTTTTCCCTGTGCCTGTATCGACTTCGGAAGATCTAGGTCAACCTTGAGGTTCTTCATGAGCTCGTCTACTGTGCTCCCTTTCGACGAAATTGGGGAAAGTATCTTCTTAAAGCTCATCGTGGAAAACTGTATCCACGGTTTAAAAAGGTAACCAAGCGAAGTGGCTTTGCCGGACTGTTGAAGCGACTACTGGGAACTGGAGTTTTTGGGCGCTTCCTTGTCTACCAGTTCATGGGCTGCGTTGGTCACTGCAACGGAGTCGGCTTCCCAGTTGAATTCCCATCTTCTCAGTTTGGAGTCAAACAACTCATATGGGATAGTATATCCTAACCGCAGACCTGGAATTGCCACACGGACCGAAGTTTTTAGAGTGAGACGTAACGCTTTAGGAAGGAAGTTACGCATGAGACCCGCGTAGTGTTCTCCTGGGACATCGAATACTGATAGCACGCTGCTGTTCATGTGATCCAAGAATTCAACTGTTAGAAGCGGGTTGCTTCTAACAAGGTTAAGGTACTCGTTCACCTTATCCGTCAAAGGTTCGGCCTCAACGTAAACCCGTAGATTCTCGGAGCCTGTTAGAAACACTTTGTACCTCGACAACATCTTTCTTTTGATGACGTGTTCTCTGAAATGGTAGAGCAGGAGACGTTCGCTCAGCTCTACGCCGCGCTGGGATCTAAGGCTCCTACTCATATCCGAAAAAGAGACTCCAGCGTCCAGTTCGAGTTCCTTTATCAGGTATAGATCTATTGCATCCATGGAACTCTCCTGTGGCTCGTACACGGTTTCTTCTGATGGCCGAGGCTTAAGGTTCTGCCAGTCGAAAACATAGGTGCCTTTGACCCAGTTGATACAAGAGGGGATGACTCCGTACCTGAGGCGCTTAGAGTATATTCTATAGCTGTAGTCTTCTATTATGCCGTTCTCTTTAAGAGACTGGAAAAGTTTGAGATATTCATGCCCACGATAGTCTGAAGGAACGTATATGAGGCCGAAAGCGTTCGACGGATCTGAGGAATCCAAGGCTATTCGAGAGAGGGTCTTTAGTCTCGACATTGATTCAAGACCGGCCCCTTTGAATTTGGGAGCGATAGAGAGCGAGAAATAGGCCATGGCTAGGTTTAGGGCTTCGAAGTTTGCCGCAGCGATACATCTCAGACCTAGCTGATTATGCATCCTGTGATATGTCCTGACGGTCGTCGTATAGTCCAGTCCGGCGAGTTTGGATACATCAGCTAAGCTTCTAGGGCCCACCTCGGTGAGCGCTTCAACCAGCCTGCGCTCGGCCTCTTGCCTTAGTTCGTAGGCAGGTCTAAGGTTCCTACGCGTATTCAGCACCCTTAGTCTGGAGCCTCGTCTGGTAGCACGTCTCCCATCTATTTCACCTCCTGCGAAATAGCCTTCTCCTTGGTCAAACCGGTTGGCTGCGTCATCCGTGAGTAATCCGCCGTCTCCGGCATACAGGTCTTTTTGCGCAAGAGTCGGGGACGAATTATACTTTTTGGAGTATTGGTTGTGTAGGCCCAAGTTATCGGACACTTAGAATGTATCATCTACTGGGATATATACACTTAGACCAGTCCCGCCGTATGTGGCGGGGAAGCTTCTTTCGCGGCTGCTCCACAACGGTCAAACAAGCAGCCGTTTACGTCGTCTGTTAAATGCGGGTTACTGTTGCTCGAGCGGGTTCGCCGTTGTCTTCACATGTGTTTGATGGACAAAGCTTTTCAACCTTTAGTCGAAAGATGTGACAAATGGTTGTGCTGCCCCAGATTTCTTTGCCTGGGCCAGATGGTGTTCTCGCTGCGGTTGGCGCGGTAATCATTCTGGGTAGCTTGGCTGAACTCGCCTTCATCAGATACGCAGTGCCGGAAAGCGTCGGCCTCATGCTGCTGGGAATGCTGATGGGGCCTGTGTTACATGTGGTGCCAGTTGCAGACGTCGACGTGTTCCGAAGCATTGCGCCTGTTTTTGGTGCTGTAGCGTTAGTGGTGATTGTGTTCGGAGGAGGCATACGACTGGACCCCAAGTCTCTTGGAGGAGTGGGTAAACGGGGAGCGCTCCTTGCCGTGCTTGACACAGTGTTGACCATAGCAGTGGTAACGCCTTTTGCTCATTTCGTGATGGGCTGGCCCTTGGCTGTTTCAGCGCTAACGGGTGCCCTACTGGGCGAGACAACAGCGGCAGTCGTGATACCCGTCGCCCAAGGGCTATCCCTGGACCAGGCTTCCGTTGATACACTCACACTCAACTCGACGCTCAACAGTATAACATGTATACTCGCGTTCTATATTCTTCTTGATCAGCTGACGGGTTCAAGCGCGGGCGCGGGCAGCCTGGTTGGGGCAGCGGTGTATGGTGCTCGACTACTGTTAGTGGGGCTTGCCATTGGCGGCGCGACCGGCGTGGTGTGGGTCTTCGTGTTGGAGAAGATCAGAAGAATCTCCTTTTACAGGGCTACGCTTGGACTCGTGTTCTTGCTTTATGCCGCCGCCGATGCTGTGGGCAGCAGCGCTGTTCTCGCCGTGCTTGTGTTCGCGATAATCGTTGGAAACTACTGGGTCTATCTCACAGACCATGAGTATGAGTTTCCGGGCGGCCCAAGCGAGTTGGGAGAGCAGCTTACAGGAGTGGCGTTCCTGGATAAGGAGATAACCTTTATCGTCAAAATGTTTTTCTACGTGTTCATAGGGCTCTTGGTTCGCCCTTCTCTCTATGCGGCGGAACTTGGTCTGTCAATATCTGTTCTTCTGCTGGCTGCGCGGGCACTGGGCTCAGCGATCTCTTTAACAGGGAACGAAGCCCTGTCCAAGCATTTGGGGGTGTTTGTAGCACTGTATCCCAGGGGGCTGACGGTGTCCGTGCTGGCCGGTGTGCTGATAAACACTTTGACGCAGCCTCCGCTGAGCGTTTTCGCGGAAAACATATTCAACGTGGCCTTCATGGTGATCATCTTCACCACAATCATTTCGGGCGGCTTCCTGGTGCTAGAACGCCTGCTCTCTAGGAAAAGAGAAATCTACCGTGCTGTGGCTTGGTGACCACTCGTCGAAGTCTGCAAAGGAGCAGAGCACCGGGTCACAGTTACAGCTCGACAGCTAAACAGCTCGAAAAAAGATTGGAAAAATGTGTTAAGGCGGCTGATTCACTCTTCTTTTATCGCCTTCATCAGTTTCTCGGACAACTCCGGAGGCACCTGAGCGATGCTGTGCGCGTTCTTGGCGTGAGCTGCCGCGCTGTCCGCCACTGCGGCCTTCGTGGCTCCCTTGAGTTCTAGGTTGCATCCACACACTTCTTTGAGATTCACCTTGTATCCAACCATTTCTTATCAGACGTTTAGGGCTCTACTTGTTACTTAAACATCAGGCTATAACCGTTATATGCCTTCTATAGGCCTTCGCTTAACAAGCAAAAACGGGTGCTGCGACCCACTTTACAAAAAAGTGCATCCCAGATCTGGCTCAAAGGTTCATACGGCTTTATACCGTTTGCACACACAAACTCCTCGTGCAGTCAGACCACCTTGAACGAGGGACGCAGGAGCTACAGGAGGCGCTGATCGGTATGCTTGTGTCGCACCTTCAGAGAGGTAGGTCCCAGATAGAGAAATCGGTTCTACCAGCCGAGCTACACGCTCACAGCGAACTCCACGGATACTCTGGAACAGAAGCGGAAAGTGTCATACAGCGTCTCGCGGAAAACGGCTGGGTTAGGACAGAAACCTTTTCCAAAAGCGTTCGTATAAACGGTAAACAGGTTCGCCTGAGCCAGACGCGGCACAGAATCACAGACTCGGCCTACGTCTACCTTAGTTTTCTGAGGAGGCGCTCAGGGGTCTTCTGAAATGGCTATTCCATTTCTGCTTTTGCTCGTCGCCGGCATAGCGCTGCCTTTCGCAGTCTCCTTTTACCTTGACGGCGGCAGCGACGCACCAAATTAGCACTGCCCTGCGAAGCGATAGAATTTGCCGCCACTCTTTCGGGTTGCGGACAGGAGGGTAGGCTTGGTGCTCGACCACATAATTATATATAGTTAGCTCAACGGTTTCAAGGCGCATGGTGCACAGAGCGGATTAAAAGGCGAACACTTGTTGCGCTAGCTTCTTTTGCCTGTCACAGCTGCGCAGCGGGTGCGGATGCCTTGTCCAAAGCCTGAAACCGTGCATAAGGGACCGACGGCAAGTTAACTGGAATCGATTCTGACGGCCGTCAATGTGGGCGCACTTTTTCCCGCTACGTGTTGCCGTGGTTTAAGTGGGCTTTTCACGTTCTAAGGTCTCTTCCCACTGTCGGGCGTCTGCGCACGCAACATGCGCGTGCCGTCCCACTATTTCCTTGAATAGAGTGCACACTGATCCAGGAATCTGGCGGCCATTTTCTGATTGGAGTATAGATGGGTATGCGTGTAACATGCCAGCGTGTTATGGGTCAGCCATCCGTCTGCGCCTTCACGGATTCCTTTACCTTTGGCAAGCTTGTAGCTCATGAGCGCGTCCTCTGGCACGTCTCGTAGATACGAGTAATGATATTCGTGCCCAAGGTAGGTTTCTCCTCGACGGGAGATTATGTTGTGGCGCACCGCCCTCCCTTCCACGTAACCTATTGTAAGCCTGTTCGTCATCACGGCTTCAGCTTCAAGCACTCCTACCATCTTCTTGCGGGTCCCGTCCTGTAGCACCATGGCTTTGGCAAGATACATGAGGCCGCCGCATTCTGCGAAAAAAGGGATCTCGCTTTCTACGAGTTTTCCAAGGGACCGCCGCATAGTAGAGTTTGCCTCAAGCTTAGAAGCGTATATTTCCGGGAATCCTCCCCCAATGTAGATTCCGCAAACTCCTTCAGGGACCTTCGCCTCTGTTAGAGGGCTGAATGGTATGATTTCCGCCCCCAGATTAGACAGGAGCTTGAGGGAGTCCGCATAGTAGAAATTGAAGGCGGCGTCGAGGGCTACTGCAAGCTTCACGTTACGGTTCTGCTTCTTTCCCCAAATTTTCTTGAAGTCGCTGTGTGCTCTAATCGGTGGCGCAGAGCGGGCCAGCTGAACAACGGAGTCCAAGTCGACGCCTGCTTCTATCAGTTTCGCGGCCGAGGACACCAGTTTCGATGTGGTTTCCGGATGCTCCGCGTAGGCATGCAGCCCAAGATGTCTTTCCGGTACACTTATCAAATCCGACTTTGAAAGCCAGCCGAGCACGGGCACGTGGACTCTGTTTTGAATGGCTTCTGCACATATGTTAGCATGTTTTTCGCCCGCAACCCTGTTGAGAATAACTCCCATGAGTTTGACTTCTGGATCGAACTCTTTGAAGCCCAGGACTTCTGCGGCCACGCTGCTTGCGCTGGACCATGCGTCAACCACGAGTATCACGGGCGAACCCAGTAGTTTGGCCATGTGCGCTGTGCTTCCATGTTGACTGGACCCGGATATGCCGTCGAACAAGCCCATTACCCCTTCAATCACGGATAGATCTGCGTCGTCGCTTGCCTCAAGGAAAAGTGTCAGAACTGTTTCTTCGTCAAGCATGTATAGATCCAGGTTTCTGGAAGGGCGCCCAGTGGCAGCCCCATGGTAGCCTGGATCGATGTAATCCGGTCCTATTTTGAACGGTTGAACTGTGTATCCTCGTTTGGTAAGGGCGCTCATCAGACCTACTGAAACCGTTGTCTTTCCGACGCCGCTCGCAGTTGCGGCGATAATCAGCCGCGGTCTCGGATAGTTTTCGGCCAAAATCCGCCGTTTCTCAATTGCACGCTACGAGAAAAACCCATTGACACCCTTGATTGCATTGGCCTCCACCGTCCCATCCATGGTGTAAACGATGGAAAATTCTGCGGGCCCGTCTACCTCATTCAGCTGCCTGCTGCAGAGAAATCTTACCCCGATGCTTTAGCCGACCGGATGCCGGTTTCCGAGACAAAGTTTTCCGCTGCGACATTCGGAAAGCCGAACGCGCGAGATGACAGATTTACGCCCGTTACCGGTGCTGTGAACCCTGCTGACACACTTTTCCAAGTGAGAGTATCGGAACCTATATGTTTTGGTCCACATACATGTGTAGGTTCGGAATGGCTAAGTACGTCCTGGTGTCCGATTCAACACTGATCTATAACTACAGGAATTTCCCTCTTTTGGATTTTCTTCCATGCGCTCCAAGCGACGCGGTTCCAAGAGCGGTCTACTCTTTTCTTAAAGGCAGTGCGTCGCCGCCTCTCCCGAACGGACAGTTGATGTTCGCGCCCTACTCTGTAAGGAAGCTTGAGGCCGCGTTGCTGGCTCATTATCCGGAAAAAGATGTCGCGGTTCCCCATCCTGACCTCATAGAGAAGTTCATAGACGAAGATACCGAAGTTATTGGCGTCTCGACGATGGATCCTCTGGGATTGGGTCCGCTTACTATGTCGTACTCTGTTTTGTTCTCGAGCGACAGTTCGCCCTGGGTGCGTGAGGAATGGTATGAACTCATGCAGAGGCTTAACCGGGCGCGTAGGGGTACCAAAGCGAAACTCCTGATCGGTGGGCCGGGTGTCTGGGAGTTTACCATGCTTCCCTCAGAGTTCTCGAAGACTGGCGCGGATTACGCGTACCAAGGAGAAGTTGAAGATGTGGTTCATCTGCTTTTCCAGCAGGTCGCTGAGGGCAAATTTGACCATAACGTGTTTTATGAAGGCTATATGAGTTTCGACGAGAGCTTCAGGAAGTTTTTCAAGGGCGATGAGCGGTTTATCACGCGTAGGCCCGGCGGACGTCCTGCCCCCGGCTTGGAGGATGTTCCTATGATTATGAAGCCGACGATGAAAGGTCTTAGCGAAATCATGCGTGGGTGCGGTATTGGCTGCGACTTTTGCGAAGTAACTTTAAGGCCGTTGAGGTACTACTCGCCGGAAAGGGTTGCTCAGGAGGTTATGGTGAACGCGAGGGCAGGTCACACCAACGCGTGGATGCAAACCGACGAGGTGTTTGCGTACAAGCATGGACCGCTGTACAAGCCGAACGAAGAGGCGTTGATTGAACTGTTCAAAACTGTGCTGTCTGTGCCAGGTATTTTGACCTCCAATCCCACTCATGGAAGAATATCGATCCCAGCCGCATACCCCGACCTGATTCGCAGGCTTTCCGAAGTCATGAGAGCTGGCCCTTCAAACTGGATCGGAATACAAGTGGGTGTGGAAACGGGTAGTGATAGGCTTGCTAAAATCCATATGCCCAACAAAACGCTGCCGCTCAGAGTGGGGTCAGATGGCTCATGGAAGGATATAGTGTGGGAAGGAACCAAAAACTTCAACAGGTACTATTGGAGGCCCGCGTTCACCGTCCAAGTGGGCCAGGATGAGGAGATACCTGAAGATAACTGGGACACGGTTGCGCTGATTAACAAGATGAGTGAGTCGGAAGTAGACTCCCGTCCCTTCGAATTTACTGTGACCCCTATGCAACATGTTCCTCTGGGTGTGCTCAGAAGCAGAAACTTTAGCACGGACATGCTGGATGAGTCACAGCTTGCGGTATATTATGCGAGCTACAGGCATCTTGCCAAGATGGCTGCGAGAGATGCGATGAGAGACAGTCACGGTAACCCGTTGGCGAGAATTGCTACTGCGAGCATGATACGTTTCGGTGGATGGGTGATGATGAAATATGTTGAAAAAGTCTGCAAGGATCATGGTCTCGACGTTGAGAAGGTGAAGAGGTATGGGCTCTAAACGCTCCCTCCTCGTGTAAGCCTTATATTTTTAAGGAGTAAAAAGGCTGGAATGAGCACTAAAGACGCTGAATATGAGGGCCTGCTCAACGAACTCTACAAGCAGGTTCCGAACGTCTCCGGAACAGGGGAATGGTTCGTAGTACCCAAACCTATCCTGCGACAGGACGGAGACAAAACTATACTCATGAATTTCAAGGAAATCTGCGAACTTTTCAGAAGAGACCCTTCTCATGTTATGAAGTTCATAGTAAGGCATCTGGCCACCGCCGGCTATGTGGATGCGGATGGAAGACTGGTTCTTCAAGGCGTGTTTGGAGACGGCCAAGTCTCTCAAATTCTTGACAGATACGTTAACTTCTTTGTTAAATGCCCCACGTGTGGCAGGCCGGACACCCGGTTAACCAAGAGAGCGAGGGTCACTTACATGGTGTGTGAGGCTTGCGGCGCGGAGTCGCCGGTAAAAGCGCCCCAGTAAGGGATGGGCCAAGAAAGGGCGAAGACCTTTCGAAACTGGTCTTGCTCGCGGAGCACAGACTGGAGAAAGTGTCTCTTACAGTTGTCTGTGAACCCAAACTCATAGGTAAAACACTTGGCAAGCACTTTAAGGTGGATGCGGGGTACTTTGGGGGAGAACCCGTAACCGTCGAATATGCGCTGAACGTGGCTTCGACCTCTCTGATAGCCACGTTTCTGGGTAACACGATAGTTGAACTCGCTGTACGGGCCGGTCTTGTGGATCCTGCTGCCGTGACCGAGTTCGGCGGCGTTAAATACGCGGAGGTCTACCGGCTTTGATCAGATGTCCAAGGTGCGGTAACCTAACCGAGCCGAACAGATTTAGACGTAACCTGTGTGACGCCTGTTTTGGCGGAGTGGTCAGAAGCGAGACAAGCACTGGTCGCGTCGTCTACTGTGGTGTGTGTGGGGCGGTCAAGCGGTTGAATCACTGGAGAACAGATCTTACAGTAGACGATATCCGCAGGCAGGCTTCTGCGGGCACTCCGACGAAACCCATTACATCTCATCCGATCCGTCCCACGAGCAGTTCAAAGTTTGAGGGATCGACTACTTTCAACGGCTTGGAACTGGTCAGGTCGATCTGCACCAACTGCACCATAGCCAAAACGAAGGCCTATCTCTTCGAAGTTAAGATAAGAGTCGAAGGTCGGGCGATGTCTACTCGTGAGGTAATGTATTTGACAGACCTTGTTGAGGGGTTGCTTGACTCGCTCGACGACAGGAATTTCGTTCATGACTACTCTGAAACGAAAGACGGTGTGGATGTCCTCTTATCTACTCGTAAAACTGCTGAACGCCTCCTTAAGGAGATGAGGAGCCGGTTTCTGGGAAGGGAGAACAGATCCTACAAGCTAGTCGGCGAAACCCATGATAAAAGAAGGATTTACAGGACCACTTTTTCGTACAGGATCCTTCCACTCACTGAGGGGGCTCTGCTGAGAATTGATTCACAGCTGTGCTCGGTAACGAAGTTCCGTGGAGGTTTTCTGGTTGCAGCGGACATGCAGGGTCGCGAGCACAAGTTTAGAACGTCGGATGTGTTCCAGCTATATAAGCGAGGAAAGATTGAGGTCATAAGGCAAAGTGACCCAATCATCTCTTTGTCACGGGGAGTCAGGTACGCTTAATATAGTGTCAGGCGGTGTTTCATCGATTTCATGAGCCAGGAAAGTCCGCAGGGAGGAGTTAGAAAGCCAGAAGAAGGCGAGCTTTTGGGTGTTGTGATCCAGCTGGTGGGCTACGACAGGGCTAAGGTCAGATGTTCGGATGAGAAGGTCAGAATATGCAGAATACCGGGTAGAATGAAGAAGAAAGTGTGGGTTAGGGATGGCGATATAGTGCTTGTAGCCCCTTGGGACTTTCAGTCAGACACCCGGGGAGATATAGTTTACAGATATCAGCGGGAAGAAGTTCGTAGGCTCAGGGCTGACGGGGTAAACATCCCCTCATGATCGGTGTGAACCCGTTTGCTGTTGCGTGTTCGTGAAGCTATGAAAAGACAAATATGCACCTTCGTAGACTTCTATCCCAGTTGAGCGGTGGAGGAAATTAATCGCTTCTCTTAGAATACGAGTGGATCCCACAGTCCTTTCAGTTCATCGTAAACATCTTGTCGAATTGCAGCGCGAGCTTTCGGCCGCCGGTTTAACGGTTAAGATCGAAGGAGAAGAAATAATTGTTTCAGCGGAGCAGGATGTGGCTGTTAAGTTCGCTGACCTTCCCGCATTACTGGAAAGCGGTATTCCTGCTCAGCGCCTTGCGAAGTATTTTCTGTCCGACGAATATATCATGAGAATCGATCTTCAAAGTTCGCTGGGTAAACGCGGATTGGAAAGGGTTCTAGGCCGGCTTCTGGGAAGAAACGGTTCAGTGAAGAGAAAAATAGAGGAATTATCCAATGCTTCCGTGTATATTTCAGGCGGTGTTGTAACAATACTGGGAGGATACCAGGAGATAGTTGAAGCAAAGGCGATTGTAGACGACCTGGTGGCAGGGAAACCTCACAAAATCGCGTTACTCAACGCGGAAAAGAGAATCGCCAGGAACTTGGGGTTGAAACCATGGTAGACGGTTCCTCTCAAGTATTCAAACAGATGAGCCCGGCGGAATTCTTCTACAACAACCGTTCTATGGCGGGATTCGATAACCAGAGTAGAGCGGTCTACACGGTTGTTAGGGAGCTTGTTGAAAACTCGCTGGACGCCTGTGATGCCCACGGCATCCAACCGGTCGTATACGTTTCCATTTCCCCAAAGTCCGGAGACGAGTTGGAGATACTTGTAGCAGATAACGGCCAAGGCGTCCCGCCCAGGTATATAGCGGACTCTTTTGGCAGGGTGTTTTTCGGTTCGAAGTACTCTGTTAAGCAGAATAGGGGAACGTTCGGCTTGGGAGGGAAGATGGCCATCTTGTACGGGCAGCTTTCCACGGGCGAGCCTGTGGATGTCGCTACAAGCATAGGGACCGACTTGTTCAAGGTTAAGCTCAGCATAGACGTCAAACGAAATCAGCCCGTTGTGCATGAGAAGTCCACTGAGCATAATTCCAGAGGGTTCCGTGGTACCACAATCAGGTTGAGGTTCAAAGGAGACTATGTCTCAGCGCGCTCTAGGGTGTTCAGATATCTGAGGATGACGAGAATCGCGCTCCCGTACGCCACCCTGATTTTCAGCGACCCCGAGGGCACGGTTTTTCTTGCTCCCGCACTTACAGACAAGCTACCTCAGCCCCCGAGGGAAACTCCTCCTCACCCCTACGGTGTGGACATAGTCAAGGTGAAGGAAATGATACAGGCTTCCAAAAGGGAGCTTACAGTGTTAAAGTTTCTGATGAAGTTTTCTAGGATAGGATATGATACTGCAACAAAGTTTGTGCAATATCTTAACCTTGACCCGAACATGCGCGTGCGAAGACTCGCTGACGACGACATCAAGAGGATGGTTGAGGGCTTCAGGACGTACAGGTTTCTGCCTCCAGACGGCTCCGCGCTTTCCCCGCTAGGAGAAGAAACCATTGCTACAGGGTTGAAGTCTGAGTATCAGCCAGAGTATGTTTCGGTGACTACTAGGCCTCCTTCGGCATACGAAGGGTTTTCGTTCATTATTGAAGCGGCCGTGGCATATGGAGGCAACGTCCCGCAGCCCTCTAGCGGTGAAGAGATCAGGCTGCTAAGGTTCGCAAACAAAATTCCTTTGATATATGACTCATCCAACGACGTGGCCATGCATGTGCTTTTGGAAGACGTCGACTGGCACACCTACAAGATAGATCCAAAAGTTGACCCGGTCCTCTTCTTTGTGCATATAGCGGCGTCGAAAGTGCCGTTCAAAACCGCAGGCAAGGAGTACGTTGCCGACCGCGAAGAAGTCAGACGTGAAATGAAGCTCGCTTTCAGAGAGTGTTCGAGAGAACTCAAGGTGTATCTTTCGAGGAAGATTCATGCGCAGCATGCGCACCAGCGCACCGAGAAAATGTCACAGTATCTGGCTTTGCTGGCGAAGTATAGTTCCGCCCTGAGCGAACAGAAGCCGATTCCTATGACCAGGCTTTCAAAGATGTTGTCTGACGGTCTGGTTGAAGATGAGGATGGAAAGGCGGAAGCCGAGCAGGAATCTACGATGGAAGCTGTGGAGGCGATTCCGGACGCCCAAACGTAAAGCCGCGTCGGGTGGGGACGGGCTTTCGCCAACTGCCCTTGAAACCCGAAAGTTTCTTGCGAAGCTGGGAGGAAACATGTACGCCTTCCTCGAAAGGCTGGAGCCCCCGTCTCTGCGTATTCCAAGCAGGTCGACTGACAACATTGTTTTCGATAGCGAAAGCCAGCAGTACGTTCTTGGCCCCAGGAAGATTACGCGGACGTTCACAAACATAAGGGGAGCCAAGTCTCTTGCCCAGCTCCTTTGGACGGCGTATGTCGCTAACGAACTTATCCGCTCAGATCAGGTCACGACCTTGCGTGATCTTTTTTACACTTCGCTCAACGAAAAGCAGCTTGAAATAGTTGAGCAGGCGGAAACAGACGCCCAAGTAGAAGACCTTGAAGCCGTTCTGGGGGTTCCCCGTGAAAACTTCAACGTGATTCCCCATGACCGCGGAACAGTGTTTGGTAAAGTTGTTCTGGAATACAATGTGAAAGGATTTGAAGGTAACAGGGTTGACCTGATGTCGCATCCGGACGGGGTGAGCATAGGCCCTGGGCTGGCTCAGGCCCACTTCGTTTCCAGCGACGCCCAGATGGTTGTTGTCATAGAGAAACACGCGGTATTCATTCAGATGATAAGGGAGAAACTGCATGAGAAACTTGGAGCTGTGCTTGTTGAAACAGGGGGTCAGGCCAGCAGGGCGGCGAGGATACTGATCAGAAGACTGAATAAAGAACTGGGCCTGCCCGTCTACATTTTGACGGATGCGGATCCATGGGGGATGCACATAGCCCTCGTCATCATAAGCGGGTCAGCGAAGTCCGCGCATATAAGAGACATTAATACGCCATCCGCCAAATGGCTTGGCTTCTGGGCCACGGATATAGCCAAGTACGGTGTGCCCAGCCTGCCTCTCAGCCAAGTGGACTACAAGAGGATTAATGAGTTGAAGGTTGACCCACGTTACAAGGATAAACTGCTACGTAAACAAATCCAGTTTTTCGAAGAAAAGGGGCGGAAGGCTGAGCTAGAGGCTTTTTCGAGCAAGAACAAGGCGATAGGTGTAACCTATCTTGCCAACACCTATCTACCTCAAAAACTGAAGGCTGTGGGCGCGATCTGAAAACCCTGAAAAGACTTATAGCAGCAGACAATACCACGAAGACTCAGCCGGCGTAGCTCAGTTAGGTAGAGCGCTCGGCTGTTACCCACCTAAAGTGGGCGGAAACCGAGCGGTCCGAGGTTCGAATCCTCGCGCCGGCGCATATCATTTCACAATTCACGATAACTCGCCGTCGTAGCAACCTTCCTTCATTTGTGATGCGGCAAGAATCATGTCGCCTCAAGATGGGCCAAGCGCGCATGGTAACCAAGTCCGGTAACCGCTCGCATGGCCCGCTGGTTGGCGCATGAAACGGGGATTCTGAGAGTGCGGGGAGTGGGATTCGAACCCACGCAGGCCTACGCCGACAGATGCCTCCTACCAGCTTTTCTGGATCTTGAGTCTGCTCCCTTTGACCAGGCTCGGGCATCCCCGCTTGGATGATTTAAGAGGATGGCAATTTAGCGTTTTTGGTCGCAGACGGACACGCGAAGCTTATCTATTGTGGGCGCTTGGTTTAACCGATTCGCTTGAAGGTTTTGCAACTGCATGCGGACTATATCGAGTATCAGCCGGTGAAAAAAGAGATTAATCTGGCAGAAGAATCTGACAAAAGCAAAGTCAGATATGAGGAGATTGTGGTGTTACTGACCACCGTAGAAGCCGGAGACGACGAGAAGGTGGTTGATGCGGCGGTTGCAGATGTTGGCAAGTCGCTCGTAAGGCTTGGCGTGAACAAGATTCTGATTTACCCTTACGCTCACCTGAGCCAGAGCCTTGCCCCTCCCGAACAGGCTCTGAGTGTTCTACGTAGTTTCGAGAAAGCGGCTAGAGATGCGGGTCTTGTCGTAAACAGGGCTCCTTTCGGATGGACGAAGTCGCTTGCCATAAGCGTCAAGGGTCATCCGCTCGCAGAACAGTCTAAGGCCTATGGCTCGGGTTCCATTGCTGTGAGCGGCGCATCCGGGAGAAAGGTTCAGAGAGCGTACACGGAGAAGGAAATGTTGGCCCGTATCAGGAAAAGCGACTTCGTGGGTCTGCCGGAGTACGATCACAGGGTTTTGGGTGAGCGTCTAGACCTCTTCAGTTTTCACGAGCCGTCTCCGGGCATGGTTTTTTGGCACGACAAAGGCCTGAAATTGAAGCATATACTGTTCGACTTTATAAGGCGACAGCTTTCCAAACATGGGTATATTGAGATAAGCACTCCCCCATTAGCCAACACCGTTCTCTGGCGTGTCAGCGGCCACTGGGAGCACTACAAGGATAACATGTTCATCACTGAGCTAGGCGGCGAGGAATTCGGCCTTAAACCGATGAATTGTCCGTCAACCTTCCTCTTCTACAAGTCTAGGAGGTGGAGTTACAGGGATCTTCCGCTTAAAGTAGCAGACTTCGACCCACTTTTCAGAAACGAGTTGAGCGGGGTTGCGAGCGGCTTGTTCAGGGTCAGGGTTTTCGAGCAGGATGACGGCCACATATTTGCGGCCGAACGCGACGTGGAACCGGTTTTGTCCGAGATGCTTGAAATGCTGAAGGAGATGTATTCTGTTTTTGGATTGAACTACAGTTTGAAGATTTCAACTATGCCCGACGACCATATCGGAACAGTGGAACAATGGAATGAGGCCCAGGCCACGCTTTTCAGGGTGTGTGAGGGTTTGGGTCTGCGACCTTCGGTAAAAGAGAAGGAGGGCGCGTTCTATGGTCCCAAAATCGATGTGGATGTTAAGGACAGCCTCGGCAGAGAATGGCAGCTTGCCACCATTCAGCTGGACTACCAGATGCCCAAAAGATTTGAGTTAACCTACGAAGGGGCGGATGGTAAAGAGCACACTCCGGTCGTGATACACAGGGTGATATACGGCTCCTTGGAGCGTTTCATCGGGATACTACTCGAGCATTTTAAAGGGAATTTGCCCGTGTGGCTGTGCCCCGTTCAGGCAAAGGTCATCACAGTTTCCGAGTCAAGCAAGGGATATGGTTTAGATGTTTTGACGAAACTTCGGGCTGCCGGGTTAAGGGCGGAAGGAGACTTCGACGACGCAACCGTGGGTTCAAAGGTCAAGGCCGCTCAAATATTGAAGATTCCGTACATGATAGTAGTGGGTGAAGCCGAGAGCAAATCGCAGACTGTTTCCGTGAGGACGCGGGATGGAACGAAAAGGCAGGGTCTCACCGTTGAGCAGCTGATCGAGGAAATAGGCGGCGCGATAAGAAACTATAGGTGAGACGTCTGGTCTTCCAGCTAGTAGATGACTTCTGTTCCAAGGTTTTCTTTCAGGGAATCAACTATTATGTTTTTCTTTTCACCGTTTACTATAAAGGCCGGTATGTGACTTCTCTGCAGTATTTTCAGCGCCACATGGTCCAAGAGATCGTAGGTGCCAGCATAGGCCGAGTTGTCCAAAACTATCTTGCCGAGTTCTTCGGCTTTCACCTTTTTCAATAGTCGCGCCTGCTTTGAGCCGGGTTTATGGGAGTACACGCCATCCACGTTTGTCAGGACAAGTATTCTCGACGCGCTTGTTCTTTCGGCAACAATGGTTGCGACTGCGGTGGTTGACTGGCCCGGCGTCAACCCCCCCAAGACAACCGACTGGCTGCACGACCAAGCTGTGTCGAACTCTTGAATCGATGTTGGGGGATGCGGATACACGTTTGAGCCCAATGCGGCTATCTGAACATAGGCGTTCAGCCGCGATGCGAGTATTCCTATCTCATCAAGCGTGCTTTCATGAACGCCCAGGTTTCTGGCGACTCTTATCCATTCCCTTGCCCTTTCGCCTCCGCCCACAACCACAGCGACTTTATGGCCCATTTGCTGAAGCGCCTTAATCTGATTACCGTAATTTCTGAACGCCTCCTCACCTTTGTCCAGAAGGTGACCTCCAATCTTTACAGTCAGATTCAAAGCAGGCCGGCTGAAGCTATAGCTTATATCTCATAAGTCTCACTATTCTTTGTGAGATGAGTGGCTCAGCAAAGCTCAGCTTACGACTCCTACGATGATTACAGGCTCAGGAGGCTTGTTTCTGAGCTGAGCCACAAAGAAGGCCGCGGAACAGAGCTGATCAGCCTGTATGTTCCCCCAAAAAGGGCGATAAGCGATGTTGCGCGAGATCTGAGAGAGGAAGCGAGCACTGCATCAAACATTAAGTCGAAGACGACCAGGAAGAACGTCATAGACGCCATAGAATCGATTTTACAGAGGCTAAAACTGTTTAAGGAGCCTCCTCCAAACGGCTTGGTAATTTTTTGTGGTGCAATACCACATGGCGGCCCTGGAAGTGAGAGGTTGGAGATCCATGTTCTTGAACCGCCAAAGCCTATTTCGATCTATCTGTACCGCTGTGATTCCAGGTTTGTGCTTGATCCGATAAAGGATCTGATTGCTGAAACCGACGTGTTTGGAATAATTGTCATGGACCGTAGTGAAGCTACCTTCGCGATTCTTAGGGGTCGTACTGTAGAAATTTTGAATTCTATAACCTCAGGGATACCGGGAAAACACCATGCGGGAGGACAGTCTGCGAGGAGGTTCCAGCGCATAATAGAGCAGGTCGCGCATGAATTCTATGTCAGAATAGGCGAGTATGCGACAAAATACTTTCTGAACAAGGGCTTGAAGGGTATTATTATAGGAGGCCCTGGGCCGAACAAGAACGAATTCGTGGAAGGAGGGTTCATGCACTATGAGCTGCAGAAGCAGGTGCTTGGCCTGGTCGACATAGGATACACGGGCCCTGAGGGTGTGCGGGAGCTCATAAACAGGGCTGAGACTCTGCTTCAAAACAGCAGGCTCATGCACGAAAAACTCGTTTTCAGCAATCTTATGGAAACTATGGTGAAGGAGCCGTCGAAAGTGGCGATCGGG
>JAVZLA010000035.1:0-16889 GCA_038883995.1 Thermoprotei archaeon
AATATAGGGTTCGGACGCCTTGACGCTTGTAATGTGACTCAAAACAGCGGCAGGATATTTTCCCGACGACCTGAGTCTTCTGAGCGCCACGCTCGGTGGCTGCCCCTTCTTCGCTTCCTCAGCAAGGTCTCGTGTGAGCGCGGGTAGATTTTTTATCAGCTGCAGATGTCGCCTTGAAGCACTCCTGTAATAGATTGCCAGTGGCACTGTCCCAGCAATCATGGCGACCGCCAAACCCATCGGAGGGGGAAGGTTGGCACGGACATAGAGAATGACGCCTGCAGCTATTCCCGAAGCGAAGAGGATGACTGACTTCGCTGACATGTGAGGTAGGGCAGGTTTAAGGACTGAAGGAAAAGACTGGGAAATCAGCATACTCACCCCAAACGCTGCGGGGACGGAGAGAGCGAGTATGGCGTAGACAAGGGCAGTAGTGCCTGTTATCGCGGCGAATATCAGTGCGGTGAGCGGAGCAACCGCGAATGCGACCAGTACCGTTGAAGACGCGACTCCGAGCTTTTCAGTTGAAAGCTCCACCTCGGAGGCCAATGCCTGAAGCTCAGATTGCGCAAGATCCCTAAGAGAGCTCAGAGTGTCGCCTACTCCTCGCTCGGCTGCGGACAGTGTTCTGAGGAAACTCTGAAACCTCGGGGAAGGATTCGTTTCGGCCACGGTGGCGGCTGCCTGCGCGGGTGTAACATGTGAGAGTTTGGCCCGTTTTATCAGGTTCCTGTACTCCTCGGAGGTCTGTGTGAGCGAGCGGGAGCCAGAGAGCGTTCCCATCGTGTTTATCGGGGAAGAGTGGGTAGCTGCCAGTGCCAGAATGGTCGACGCAAAGGGTAGCTCTCGCTCAATCTTCTTTCTTCTTTCAGAGGCTCTGGCGCTCAGCTTCACCGGATAGTACATGAGTATAACTGTCAGTGCAGCTGCGGGCAGGACCAGAGCATATGGGATGTGCGTGGCTCTGAAAATGGTGTAAGCTAAGACAGAGGACACTGGAATCGCGATCTTCAGCAGTAATTTCATCTTCTTCATCATCTCCTTTGGTTGCACGGCTACGCCCGCGCGCATCGCAGCATTGTCGAGCTTCACTGCACTGTTGCCTCCATCTTCTCTGGTTCCTTCCAGTCTGATGCTGGTTGAGAGACGTCTTCCACACGTTCTTGGCCATATTCTTCGCCGTGGTGTTCGTCTTTGCTATCCTTCAGAACCAGTTTGATGAGCGCGTCTGGATCTGACCGGAGCCGGGTGTTGAGCTCATAAGCCCATACCAGTCTGGTAACGTTCATGTGCAACATCAGCCTGGAGTCTATTTGTGACTCCACGTAGAGTGTCTGAAGCAATGATTTTCTGTTTCTGAGCTCCTCAGTCAACTCTTTAAGAGTGAAAAGACCTTGGTCGATCAGGATTTCGGCGGTGGGACCGCTCAGAAAGTCCTGCTCTTGAGCTGTAACAGAAGTCATGGAAGATGCCGTGTGCAGTCTCCTCCAGCTGTGCCCATGCTCGTCCGTGTATCCGTGATCCAAGACCGCGGACACATATCTTTTGGAACCGTTGGACCTGAGTTCAACTATTGCGTGCAGCGCGGATAGACTACGCTCCTCAACGGATATCGGTGGAGCGGTCAGCCTTTGAACAGCAAGCTCCGGTGTCTCTGAGTGAACAGAAGTTAAACCGCCGTGACCGGTCAGTATACTCTGAGCCCAGCTTCTGCCTTCTTCGCCACGCACCTCTCCAACTATTATGTAATCCGCCGACATCCTGAGCGCATGGTGAACAAGGGCGTCCAGACTGATTTCGGCAGACCTGTTCTGTGTGTAAGAATACCTTGCGACAAGCGGTGTCCAAAACTCATGTGAAAGGCCAAGTTCTCCTGCATCCTCGACTGTTACAACTCTGGCATTCATTGGTATGAACGATGTTAAGGCGTTTATCATGCTGGTTTTGCCTGTTCCGCTTGTGCCGGTAACCAGCAGAGCCTTCCTTGTTTCTATGAGGAGCCAGAGCCAGGCCAACACTTCGGGTGTCACGGTTGAATTTGCGAGCAGCTGGGCTATGCTCCAGGGCTCCTTGGGAAATTTCCTTATCGCTATAGATGTTCCACGGTGGCTTACTTCGCTGCCATAGTTGAGTGTAAGTCTGTGTCCCTCGGGAAGTCTTGTGCTGAGCAATGGATGGTATGTGCTGACCGGTTTCGCCGCCTTGGAAGCCAGCCTCTGAGCCATCGAATCAACCTCTGGCTCGCTTAGAACGACGTTGGTTCTCAGGTTGCCGGCTCTGTGCCTTACGGACACGGGAGCGTTGGGTGCGGCTATCACCACATCTTCGACTTCAGGGTCGTCCATCATGGGCTGCAGCACACCGTACCCCATGAGCTCCCGGCTCACATAGTACATGAGCACAGGATCCTGCACTCCGTTAGCGCGCAGCGCCTCAATCACTCCCGAGTCTGTGACGAACGCGCGTGCATCCATCCACTCTAACACTTCGTCGGTTATCCGGTTATACTCTCGCAAAATGGAGTCATCTATCCGAGGGTCGTCAACAAGGTACATTCCGTGTTCGACGTATACCGAAGCGAGACCGGCTTTGCGCGGTGGAGAAGTTGGTTCGACGCCAGCCGGCAGAGTTGTGCGTTTGAACTGTGTTCCGCCCAGCTTAGCTGAAGCCGAGTCCACCGAGCTCCTTTTGAAAAATTTCGGCCAGTTGACCATGGGCCTCACCGGCCGTCAGCTTTCAACCAGTGCGGTGGTGGTTACAGAAGCGTCTCCTGCATCTATCACAACGCTAACCGTTGAACCAACGCTGAGTGGGCTGCTCAGAGAGCCCAGCTGGACAACCATCGTTATAGCCTGACCCGGAGCGATGAGAGCAGGGTAGGGAGATGATGTCGATTCATTGATAACTACTTTCATGTTGTTCACGTATATTTGAGTGATGTCGGCGGAAGCTATTCCGGAGTTTTTGACTGTGACGTACAGGGCGGGCTTCCCAGAGCTTCCCTGTATAGACGGCGTGCCCATCACAGTGAGTATCGGTGTGTTCACCGTGTGCCCGAACACGCCGAACGCCCAGCCGGCGTAAACGGCCACGACCGAGAGAGCCACAACTACGAGGATTATGGCTTCAAGGCTCTGTGAAACAGCCCTCCTTTTTCTGCAATGCATGTTGATCTGTTTTCTGTGTTCCGGAAACTATAATTGGCCAATTGGAAAGGCGGCGTAGGAGCACACTGATTCGCATCCGAGAGTGTAGAACGTCCACGCGGAAGAGAGTCCGTGGGCGAACAGGTTGACGGGAACGTTCAAAGTGTAGTTCTGTTCTCCGTACTGGAGTAGCACACGGCTTCCCTGAGCATCCATCCGGATCGGTTCAGGGAAAACAATTGTGAAAGGGCATCCTGTCAGGTCGCACTGGGGCGCCGCAACGTAGATAAACTTTTCACCTTGGCTCAGGTTTTCGGGGAAAGAAGCAACTGTTGAGCCCTGGAATGTGATGTCCACTAGGCTGGGATGCGCGGCTATGCTGGATAGGTTGAACTGAGCAGTTGGACCAGATGACGACGCAAGCGCGTTACCTGTATCTGTGTCAAGTTGAGCGGACATGTAGGCGGGAAGACTGACTGTAACGTTTCCACCCCATTCGGCTGAAGCAATGTTGGTAAGACCAAGCTTCACTTGGGACGTGAAAGCAGCCGAAGTCCCCAATCCGAAAACTATTGTCCATCCTGGCTCACCATAAGCCGAAGCTGTGCCTGAGACGGTGCCACCGTGGTCCCAAGTCGAGTAATATAGTACCTTACTGTACTGGGCCATGCCTTTGTACCAGCCTATCTGCTCTTGGTTTCCGGGCACGCCGCTCACAAAGATTTCAACCGGCTGCACAGATGTCTGACTTGAAAAATACCATCTGAAGGTAATCGACACAGCCTTGTAAGCGGTGGGAATATATGCCATCGCCAAGTAATAGTAGTATCCTCCTGCATCGAAAGACCTCTGCACCGAAGTGGAATTGTAGGTTAAGCTGTTGCAGGGCCATGTGAATTCACCCTGCAGTGTTATGATTTCGTTTCTGCAGACCCAGACAAGTGGCTCCGAAGGCTGGTTTACGGAAATCAACTCCGATCTTTCTCCGCCTTGCACGCTGTTTTGTACTAGGTTGAAATACAGGCGTGACCCCGCTGAATGCAAAATCTCGTACGACTGCGCCTCAGAGTATACTGCATCCGAGTTGCCTGCGACGCCAAGTGTGCTGAACAAAGACGCCAGAAGCACCACTGTTATCAGGAGTATCATCGCCTGGGAAAGAGTCTTATCCAAGGCGGCTTTCACCCGTCTATACGCTGGTACAGAACTTGAGAAAGGTAGACAGTGGTACACACGTTTGAGGTGGGGAGACTCAGTTCAATATCGGTTGAATTCGTGTAGAGAACAACAGATGAATAGCTTTGAGTGCAGGACTCTGCCACTTCCGTGGGCTTGCCGAAGCTCACGTTATAGTAGCCGGAGCCAGCCAGAAGGCCGGCGGGGAGAGCATAGAGTGTCACGGTAATAGAAGAATTGTCCGCGAAGTATTCTACCCGAAGTTTCGCACACGGGCCCGCCGTCATCTGACCTTTGAACTCTGCGCCCAAACAGTTTCGCCAGATCCCGTGGTATACGGACGCGAAGCCCCCGGAGTCTACCGTCACGGAGCGTCCTCCCGGAAGGTAAACTGTGAAAGCCCTCTCCACAAACAGTAGAGGTGGGCCAGAGTAGAATGTAATCCCCTTTTCCGGAGGATATAGCCCCGGACCGGGTTGGCCTGCGCTTACAGGGAACAGCTGATATGACGCTGACGCGACGAGACCAACGATTACAAGAGATGAGAAAACTATGAGCCATCTTTCCAGAACATTCATGCGTTTACGGTTCAGAGTTTGCTCTAATTATAATAAGGCTAGAAACAAAACATAAAAAATAAAGAAGTAAAGAGTTTAGGTTTGTTTAACCTGAAGTTCGACGACTTTGTGGTCCTTTGACTCTCCGCCCAAGGCTCCAACCGCGCAGGCTGCTGCAGCGGCCTTCTGTCCCCGGCGTAATGTGCCACGGTACAGACCCTGCTCCAGCGTTCTGCCAGTCTTCTTCTCCCATTCTTCGATCGGCATACCAAACTTGGACTGTATCGCATCCCTGTACCATTCGGGTATGACGTTGAAGGCGCAGAAGGGGACAATCCTGTTGTCCGGTGTCAGATAGTGTATATCGCAGCGTCTGAGTCTTTCCTCGTCATGGTTGTATTTGTCCTGGAAGTGCATCATACCTATGAACATTGTACGCATGTGCAGCTGACCCAGTGCTTCGTAGTTGTGGCGCACAAGGGCATTGTAAAGAAGCTTGGCGAAGTTGATTCCTTCAGGCTGGTTCTCCTTATCAACGAATGACGGTAGTTTGGCAAGGATCTTAGCAGCTACAACGTACTTGTTGGCTCCGGCTTCAAGGTCTTCGGTTTTTTCCTGAAGGTATTCCAAGAGGCCTTCTATGTCGACGAACTTTGTGATCGGCACAAGCCTGTCTTTTTCTTTAAAGACATATGTTCCGGCGCCGCAGGCAAAGTGTATCGAAAGCTCATACTGGGGCTTCTTCGTTATGGCTTCAACGAAGTGCGTTATAGGCGTGCAGCTTGGCACTGGGAAGAATGAATCGGCTGTGATCTCACCATCGGTCTGCTCTTCTATTCTTTTTATGCAGTCGGGTATTGTGATCCTGTACTTTTCCCTTTCACTCTTGGTCATTCTTCCAGTAAGTGAAACGGGTTGGAAGTTCACTGAGCGCACTATGTCCATGTTCTTCTCAGCGAACCTGATTATGCCGCCCAGTTCGTGGTCGTTCACAGATTTGATAACGGTGGGGACAAGAACTATGCCCAGGCCCGCTTTCCTGCAGGCTTCTATCGTGTAGGGTGCTTCCCAGTGGTTCTTCGGATTTGTTTTCGGTGTGACGCCGTCGAAGCTCATGTAAAGGTTGTTGACGCCAGCGTCCCTGTACACTTTGGCCAGTTCTGGATGGAGAGCTATGTTTATGCCGTTGGTGTTTAGCTGAATGTGGTCGACGCCCGTCTCCTTCATTATTCTGATGATCTCAGGCAGGTCTGGCCTTATAGTGGGCTCTCCTCCTGTTATCTGTATAGCGTTTCCTGGAACAGGCCTTTCCGCCCGAAGGTTCTCGGACATTTCCCTTATTTCATCAAGAGTGGGCTCGTACACGTAAGCGCCTTCGACGCCTTTCTTAGCGTAGAAGAAACAGTACCAGCACGTCAGGTCGCATCTGTTGGTAACAACCACGTTCGCGAGACCTGTATGGCTCAAGTGGCTTTCGCAGAGACCGCAGTTGTTTGGACAGTCACATCCTACTTTGCGCACGTTCGGATGCTCCGTGCCCTTCCCGTTATGCAGGTATCTGCTGAATTTAACGTACATGTCGTAGGAGCCGAAGTAAAGTTCCTCTATTCGGCCGTGCTGAGGGCACTCTTTATCCATGTAGACTTTGCCTTCGCGCTCATAGACTGTAGCGGGCAGAACCAAGTTGCACTCCGGGCAAATGCTTCTTGTTTCGGTGATAATGTGTCTCGGTACAACGCTTTCAAGTGCTACTTCAGACGCCATCGAAATATCTAAGTGTTTGTAAACCGTCCATGTATTTAAGACCCTTCCAACAGTTTACCGTGTTAAACGTTTAGCAGGCCAAAAACCGGCGCTTAAAAATATCCCGACCACTATTTAAAAACATGGAGAAACTTGTTATTATAGGCTCTGGCCCAGCCGGCTACACCGCAGCGGTCTACGCTGCAAGGGCTCAGCTTTCACCTCTGGTGTATTCGGGTTCGCAGCCAGGAGGACAGCTCATGCTTACGTCTGAAGTGGAGAACTATCCGGGTTTTCCGGACGGCCTTCTCGGACCCGAGCTCATGGAGCGAATGCGGGCGCAGGCAGCCAAGTTCGGGGCCAGATTTGTAGACGAGGACGTCGTTT
Organism: Thermoprotei archaeon; assembly: GCA_038883995.1. Taxonomy (GTDB): domain Archaea; phylum Thermoproteota; class Thermoprotei_A; order Marsarchaeales; family Marsarchaeaceae; genus JAMDBQ01. The sequence goes on from JAVZLA010000035.1 coordinate 7,010, forward strand.
CCATTGACCTGCGTTCGGATCCATTCGTAATCGAAGGATCCTCTAAGAAAATTGAGGCCCAGGCGATCATATACGCTACTGGAGCGTCGGCCAAATGGCTTGGTCTTCCTAACGAACAGCGGTTAAGGGGTAAAGGTGTATCCGGTTGTGCGGTGTGCGACGGCTTCTTCTTCAAAGGAAAGAATGTTATAGTTGTTGGAGGAGGAGATTCGGCCATGGAGGATTCGCTTTTCTTAACCAAGTTTGCGCAGCATGTGACGCTCGTACATAGAAGGGACAGATTCCGCGCCAGCAAGATAATGGCGCAGCGTGTGCTTTCGAATGAGAAGATCAGCGTTGAATACAATACGGTGGTGAGCGATGTCATAGGTGATTCTAAAGTTGAAGCGGTAGTGTTAGAAGACGTTCTTACGGGCAGGCGTAGAACAGTTCAAGCGGATGGATTGTTCTTGGCTATTGGTCACGAACCCAACACTTCACTGCTGAAGGGTCAGATCGAACTCGACGAAAAGGGCTACATTAAGGTTTATGACGAGACGACCAGGACGAACGTGCCAGGTTTCTTCGCCGCCGGAGACGTCAGAGACCACAGATACAGGCAGGCTGTGACTGCGGCGGGAGACGGATGCAAAGCGGCGATGGATGCGGAAAAGTACCTAGAAGAAAAGGCACATAACGAGGCTACGGCGCAGAGTATACCGGTTTCCAAAAGCTGAATACTCGTCTCGGGTAGCCGCCTGAAAAAGCTGTGCACCCGATGCATACACCTATGCAAAGCGTCAACCGAGCCTGCGCGTAGCTGTCGGGTTAATTGGCTTGCGCTTCCAGTCATTTCATCTCATCCTATCCCATCTCATCTAATCTGTAACAGTGCCTGAGTCCGTCACATATTCAGTGAGCCGAAGCTGAGAAAGGCATGTGGCTTTCTGCGTTCACGAGTTTCCGCTACAGGTCACTCTAAGCCATGGCTGCGTCAACGACTTTTCAAGAGACTGAAAACTGTTTTCGCATCCGCCAGGATATTTGATATCTTGACGTATTCGTCTGGTTGGTGCGCTGTCTGGTCGCACGTCATCCAGACGGCGGTTTGAACAGCGGACTTTCTGAAATACTTGGCCACGGTTCCGCCACCTATTCCTGCCGACGCCGCTTTGATGTTTCTTTCTGTTTTCAGGGAGTGTTCGAGGGCCTTCACCATCGGTGAACGCGGATCCGTGGGTGGCGACGCGTCCTCTCTGCTGGCTGCTTCTACCAGACATTTGGCGCCTGTGGCCAATGAGAAACGGTCGGCTATTTCCTTCACGTCGGATAGAACCGTGTCCAAACTGTAGTCGGGCAGCACTCTGCAATCGAAATAGAATACGTCTGACCCCGGCACAGTGTTTACGTTTTCAACGTTGAGAAGCCGCTTCGTCGGCTCAAAGGTTGATTCAGGGGGGTCGAACAAAGTGTTCCTCAAGCCGTATTTGTTGTGCAGTGTTCGATCGATCTCGAGCATCAGCATGGAGCCAAGCCTGCAGGCGTTAAGGCCTTTGCTCGGGGTGCTTGCATGGGTCTGCTTAGCTTTGACTTCAATCTTAAGCCAGAGAACACCTTTTTCGGCGACCTCGATTAGCGAGCCATCACTGTTACCCGCGTCGGGGACAAGGATCCAATCGTCAATAGTGAAAAATTTTCTTTCTGAAAGCGGTTTCGCTCCGTACAGGCTGCCCGTCTCTTCATCTGACACGAATGCCAGACCCAAAGAAAAATCGTGTTCGCCACCAGACTCAATCAACGCCTTCAACGCTACCAGCCCCAGCAGAATGCCCTGGCCATCGTCCTCCGTCCCTCTTCCATACACTTTATCGCCGCCAAATGTTGCTTCAAACGGCTTTTTGGACCAGAGAGAACCGTCTCCTGGAGGCACAACGTCCATATGTGCGACTATCCACAGGGTTTCCTTCTTTTCTCCAAACTTTGCGAGAAGATTGGGGCGTGACCCGCCTTTCACACGTGGATCCGGTATGTCTACCCGCTGAATCTCTTTTACACCTAGCTCACGGATCTTTTGTTCAAGATAACGACACTTTTCCAATTCTCCCTCCCCTCCGTTTGCAGGGCCCACGGCGACAAGCGGTATCATTTCCTTGTAGACGTCTCTAACGAACTGCTCATAGCTTTCGAAGGCTGGTTCAGGCAATTCGGCACATGATATCACCGAATGTTATAAGTGGTTAACGGTAGCTTTTCGACTGATGCGACCCGACGCGGCCAGGTGACCGGGGGGTGTTCGGGTCCGCGGGAATCCATCGAACGCGAAGTTTAGCAGAAAAAGAAAGAAGGATTGTGGTGCAGGAGAGGCGGGTGTGTTAGTTGTCCCGTTTTTCAGGTTGGCGAATAGTACATGGTGTTATAGTACGCGTCCACGACCGCGTTGATGTAATTGTACACTATGCCCTTCACGTATGGCTGAACAAACACATACACATTGGGGTCTGGAAGCCACGCGTAGGGAGCATAGTAGTATGTGAAGTTGTAGACGTATCTGAGCTGCGAGATCTGCTCCGCGGGATTGGTTTCATATGATATGTTGTACAGGATCTTGTTGATGCTGGAAACGTTCATCCAAGCGCCAAGACCGTCGAAAGTGGTGTACGCTGCGAGAACAAGCTGATTGTATGGATCCGCCCAGTCTGGACCCCACGCGCCCAACCCGATTGGCGGCGTGCTGTTCGGGGTTAGTTCTTCGCTTGCGACTGTTGCAGTAACAGGCTGAACCGAGATCGGAATTCCCAGCGCCTTGAAGCCTGAATCTATTATTTCGATCTCAAGCTGTGTTGAAGGCGTAATCGGGGCTATTGTCTGAAACACCTGCGCCGGGAACAGCGGTGACTTGGGGTTGCCGAGCACCGTTCCGTTCGGCATCACCAACTGGTATCCCATTTGCCACATACTCATGTTCAGGTATTTGGCCGCGATGTTCAGGTTATACTGGTAGTTTGTATGGTTAACCTCGTTGTACTGGGGGAAGAACGGGTCCACGGGGCCGTAGAATTCGGTGGCGTAGGCCGTGCCGTTGAAACCATACAGTTTGTAGAGGAGTTCCGTGTAGTTTATGGCGTGGACAAGAGCGAACCTGAAGTCTCTGTTGTTGGTTGGAAACACCTGCGTGTTAAACTGGAGATCTTGGAATCCTGAACTCGGGCCCGCGTTATAGAATATCTGGTTAAAACTATACTGGTTCCTGTAGTTGTAGGTTTCATACATCTGGCTGAAGAAAGGAATAGAAACATAGGATATCTGCGCTCTGTTTGTGGCAAAGGATTCAACGCGGTCGGTGTGAGAGAGTGCGAAGTTGATTATCACTACGGGTATATGCGCCGGCTCAAGGAATTGTGGTAGACCACTTACGTTATTCGCCCAGTAATACGGGTTTTTCACCAAGGTCACCGTGGACAGGGAGGCTCCGACGGTTTTGATCATGTATGGCCCGGTGCCGGGTCCGCCGTTAGCGTTGAAGTAGCTGTTGGCGGTGTTGGCCTGAACGCCGCCGTGAGCGTCAACGTATGCGGGGTCAACCACAGCACCCCACCAGCCGGTCAGGTCGTCCAAAAAGTATCTGTAGTGTACGAGGAGGTTGATCTGGAAGGTCATGGGCCCGGTTACAACGTACGCCTGATCCGGGTAGCTCATGAGCTTCTCAATAGTCGCGTTGTTTGGGTTCCAGTGGCTGAGTATGTTGTTAAGGTAGGCGACCATGACAGTTGTGTTCTTGGCTGCAACAGGGTTGCCGGTTGCATAGGCCACGGCTCTCTGAAGTCCCCAAGGAATAGCGTAACTCGTATCAAAGAAGTATGTAGAGTTCTGTGTGAGTCCCAGGTAGTTTGCAAAGCCCACTGTCTGACCCATGTAAAGCTCTCTTACGAAGCTGAACCAGAAGTCGGCGGCCGTCACTGTGTTGCCGTCGCTGAACCTGACGTGGGGTCGTATGTTGAAGGTGTAATTCATGAAGTTGTTTTCTATGGTGTAACCAGAAGCCAGCACAGGAACAACTTGGATTATCTGCGTGCCATTCATTTCGACAAGTTGTTGGTACACGTTGTCGAAAACGGGTTCATCCTGTGTATAGAAACCGAAGGCCGGGTCGAGTCCGTCCGGGGCCGCGGTCTGAGAGTCGTCCACAAGTACGCTTGAATTGGGGGGTGCTAGGGGCTGGAGCTTCGACGATGTTGAAGTGGTTGTCGAAGACGTGGTTTTACTGCTCGTTGTAGTCGTGGGCAAGGTAGTGGATTTTCTTGAGGTGAGCACCACTGCCGCCACTGCTCCAACTATTATCACGACCACTATGACGGCGATGATCACGCCGACTGTGGCGCTGACACCTTTTCGCCTAGGGCTCGTCCTCATAACGCGGTTTAGCAGTATAACCGTGTAAACGTTTCCTATAGGGAAGGCGTGTATCAGCAGCAGCCGCGCAAGTAGCGGGTCCTAAGGATTTCGGTGATTTCGAAATTTCTATATTTCCCCCCACGCTATGGTTGTAAGAGAATTATGGACCAGTCACTGGTAGTGTTGACGGAAGACGCAAAGCAGAAGCTTACTGAAGCTATTGGAAAGTCGAAGATGCTGCCTAGCTATATCAGAATAGAGGCAGGAGGCGGATGTGCGTGCTGTGGACCGGCCTATCAGATGTCGCTCACAGACACGCTTGAGGAAGGCGACGTGGTAGAGGAAGTCGACGGAATCAAAATAGTCTCTTCCAAGGAGAGTGCTGAAGCCTTACGCGGGTCAAGAGTGGATTACTATGAGGGCCTAGAGGGCAGCGGTTTCGTCATCACTAATCCCAACACCCCGCTCGAAGGCGGAGGCTGCGCTTGCGGAGGACACTGAAAAGTTAGCCTCTGCCAACTATTTTGGAACCAGCCTTGTACACCAGAAAGCGCAGCGCCAGCAGCGCAAGAAAGAACAGCGCCAGCGCCTGTACGAGAGCGTAGTTGGCGGAGTAAAACACGATTGAAGCCACGAACAACGGGAACGCGGTTCTACGGTTAGACCCGAGCGCAGTCATGGCTACAACAGTGAGGTTCTTGAGGAAACGTGTGTGACGTTTCGATATGGAAGCCTTCCAGCCTGCAACTCGACTCTTCGCCGCAGAAACCCTGCTGTTCATATCCCGCCTGTACCGGAGGCAAATGTTCCGGTAACTATATTTAACTTGCGGATGGCGTCCGGAAGCCTTCTACTAGTTTAAACTGAGGGCGGGCGAGGCGTCTGAGATTGCGTAGAAATCCCAGTGCAGAGGGTCTTTTGCCCCGCCCTTAGCATAGGTGGAAAAGTATCCCCGGTCTGACAACGTCCTGACTAGGTAAGCTGAGAAAGCAGGCGCGCCGGTGGCGCCGGGCGAATTATAGTTCAACACGTGAAATATGTTTTCGCGCGCGATGACTTTCGCTTCTGGGAGAAAGCCTGTTCTGTCTATGAGCATGCTTCTGATGCCGGGCGCCGCTCTCGATTCAAGCAGCTGAGGTTTTAGCTCAGGGATAAACTTCGTTACTCTGCCGCACATTGAACTTTTGAAAAGCGAGCTCCTCCACTCTGTTGCGCACAGTGTGAGAAAACGGGGATCCCTAAGCAGCGACAGTGCGCTGGACCTCGCTGCCTGTTTAAGGGCGCCTGAACCCCCGCGTAATTTGACGGGAAGACTGTACGCGTACGGGTCGAGGACAGGCACAGCGTTAGGCCCCACGAGCCTTGATCCGTCAGCTCGCACTATCAGGTGAGGGTCCAGAAAAGGGTATTCGGTGTGAGAGGGTACCTGATAGAGGTTTCTTTTCACTTTTTCTCCTAGGAACGGGTTCACCCTCCAGTATTCGCCTCTGAAAAAGAGCTGTGCATACTGGGGGGCAACACCCGAGATTTCGGCGAGCTCCAAGGCTCCTCCTCCAGCACAGTTGAATGCATACGCAAACTGAAAGGTAATTTTCCTAGAGTCTGTTTCCATCGTAACCGTAACCCCCTTGTTCGAAGAAGTGATTTCAGTCACTCTGCCAGACAAGAATCGGACGCCGTTGGCTTCACACACCCTGAAAAGAAGGGTTCTGGTAAGGGTGGAAAACTCTGTCACAGGCTCTGTCTTGACATGTAGCCCCGCGTTGCAGCGCACAAGCGGCTCCAGTGAAGAAACGCCTTGTCGGTCAAGGAGTTCCAGCTCCGATTCATCCATGCCGTTTTGGGTCGCCCATTTCAGGTATTTTTCAAGAACGGAAACGTCTCTGTCGTTTGTGGCAAGCTCGATTGTTCCTGTCTCCTTCCACGGAAGACCATACGTTCTGGCGAAGCTCTTCCACAGGTTCAGAGAATTCTGTGCAGCCGACGCGTATACTTTTTTCTTGGACGGGTCGAGATGAAATGGTCGGTGAACGACGCCTGTATTTCTAAGAGTGGAATGAGATGCCGGAGAAAGCTCTCTGTCAACTATCACCACCCGAAACCCGTATACTGCAGACATCCAGTAGGCCGTACAGACACCCAGAACGCCTGCTCCAATAACAAGGACTTCCTTCGCGGTAGAATCATTCATATATGGCTCGCCAGATTTGGACATGCCTTTGGCTATGTGACCGGTTTACAGTTAAGATATGTCTTACGTGACAAACGAGCGCTGCGTGTATCTACTACGTCGACTCTTGAGACCCTGACACAGGGTTGCCTGGTCGCTCTGCGGATTGCTCAGAAACATTGAAGTGATCCGAACGTTGTCGAGGCCGTCAACGTCACACTTATACGAATTTGATGGAACCTTTGTTGGTGCTCGGCCACCAAGATTCCGCTGGAATACCGGAACCAGTTTCCTCTGCTCGGGCAACAGATAGCAGAAAGTGGGCGAAAGCGGTTTCGATTGTGTTCGTCCTGGCTCTGATATCAGTGGTGGGTTTCTCGGGGTATTTGGCCTATCATGTGGACCACATCACTGGAGAAGTTTACTTAGCCACGCTTCTACCTTCATCGGCGGGAGGCCAAGCCGAACACGCTGTAATCATAACAATGAGCGTGCGCGAAGTTTTTCCGGACTCGAAGATCACTAACATAACAGTAGGCAACACTTCGACTGTAAGCGGGTTATTGAGTTACGCTCAGGTGAGCTCGTCTTCGAAGCACGCCTACAATGTTTCACTGATCTTCTACGGTTCGCAGTCCTTCAACCAATACGTTAGCGAGAATTTGAATAAAAGCATCGAAGTAAGCGTAACATTTCAGAGCGGCATCCAAGTGAAAAGCGAGCTTGCTGTTGCACGGGAAACCCTAAACGTTTCTCAGACCGCGGGAAACCCAAATGTCTTTAAGTGGCTACAGGTTTCTGACATTTCTATTGGCGCTGTCAGAAGCAAGTCCATAGGGTTCTACCTGAATGGGATGCTTCCAAACTTCACAGTCGTCTCGTTCGGGAACTTCTCGTTTCCGGCCTCCTCGGTTGAAATCATAAAGCCTCCGGCTTCCCTGTTTCTGCATCAGGAGGTGAACCTGATACAATTACAGAACTCTACGTCACAGTGGAGCGCGGCCTACAACTATCTTATGACTCGGCCGGGAACTTTTACGACGGTTGTTCTCTCCAACTCCACTGGAACAGTGTTGAAAGTGCCTTTGACCGTGTATTCGTCAATAATCGTCATTTCGCCGGAGTAACGTGTCTCTACTTGGAATATTTGGCTGGATTGGCACTGTAGAGGTCTTTGCAGTGCTGAGAGCAGAAGTAGATCTTACCGTTTTTCGCTTCTAAGGTATACTTGGCCTTGGCCTCTTCAACTTTCATTTTACACACAGGGTCGATGGCCATGGTTTCAGTCTGAAATATAGTGGAGCTGGTGCAACAAATAAGTGTGGCGTAAAGTTGGTTGAGGCAAACACGTATATAGGTATCAAATGTTAAAGAAAGCGGTGGGAGATTTGGTTGATTCACGCGAAACCAAGGCTGAAAGAGAAACAGAGCGTATCGAGAAGGGACTTTTCGAAGGTCTGATAGAGGCGCTGGCGGATAAGCACGGACAGTTGGACATCAGACTCGACGACTTGGTTCTCAGATTACCCGGCCTAAATCAGGGATTCGAGTTCAGCGGGAACATATCCCTCTCAATGCATATGCGTGACCTATCCGACGATGAAAAGAAAGCTCACGCGGAAAGAACTGTTGCGCTTCTCAAATCTTAGGTCCGGTTGGATCTTGGCTTAGGCTGAAAGACGTCTGAGCAGTTTGATTACTTCTACGGGGTTTGCGTATTGTACGCCCAGAGGCGACCAGCGGCCTCTACCAGCTTCGAACACAAGCCTGCGGTTGTTTGTAACAGTGAGCTTCCACCCTGCTTTTGACAGTGTTCTTCCAACCTTGAACACGGTAATTACAGAACTCATAGAGGAGCCACCTAACATTCTTGGATGAAGGATTTCAGTCACGGGGGCAATGTCCACGTGGAACGACTTCGAATCGGCCTCTAACGTCATCGTTTCAGTGCCGTTCAAGCTTACTTTAGCGGAGCCTGAAACGCAAAGCTCGAGTATGTTTTGAAGCAGCCCAAGGTCGGGTTTCACAGTGGTGGACGGCGTTCTGGAACGCATGTGACCGGCTACCGCTGTAGCCACTTAAAACCGGCGGTATCGGACCAACTTGCTTTGAGCACACATCGCACGCCTGCCTAGTTTTGAAGGAAGGTGGTTAGCGTTACCTGTTAGGCGAACCCTGTTCCTCTGTTGAGGCATCTGGTCTTTGGATGCGGGTTGGCCTACTGCTCGGCTACTGGGACCGAGGCCTTCCCGGGTAAGATGCATTTTGACGTTGCGTAGTGCGGGGAGTGGGATTTGAACCCACGCAGCTCTACGCATTGGCGCCTCAGGCCAACCCCTTTGGCCATGCTCGGGCATCCCCGCTAACGATCACGCTTACGTTTCGTGACTCTATTAAAGAATTACTGGTCGTAATGTTTTTTGCGTGACTTTCCGGGGCTCTCCTAACATGGGAGCGTAGCGTATACAAGTACAAGGAGATTTGGCTGAAAGCGTTGTGACGCAAGATTCTGGTGAAACATGTCTAGGGAAGACCTCCTAGGTTTTCTACCTAAAGAATCTACGGGTCAGTTTACCGCCTGTGATGATGTGGGCGCATGCCTCTGGGCGGATTGTTACAACGACTTATATGTTTCCGCAAAACTATGTGGGTAGTCAGGACGATATGGCGAGATTCTACGATCATGCCGGACTAATGGTGTTCGGAAGCAAAGGTCGGAGACTGCTCACCGACCAGGAGCTTTCGAACTATGTGTCAGAGCTCTTCGACACATATACTGGCGGATGTGTGCTTATTCAGGAGGCGAGGATGTTCTTTGTGAGCAAGGGCTATACAGAGGACGAGGCGGAGACTATACTTCTTCTCGCGGAAGAGAAAAGCATGGTCCGGCGTGGAGCTGACGAATTCGAGCACTATGCCGACAGACTTCATAACATAGGTGCATACGAAGAGCAGAAGCAGTATCTCAGGACGCTGGGGTACAGTGAGGAAGACGGGTTCGTCGAAGTTTACGCCCCTCCGTCAAGTGAAGAAGGGCAGCTGCTTTAGAGGCCTCATAGCAAAATACTGTGGGAAGCTAGAAATAGCGGGAGCGTGTCCGCTAGACGCAGAATGGTTTCGCTTTCAACCTTTTCAATAGTGGGCGCGGATCTGAACGCAGGTGAGTTTGGTGTTGCAGTCCAGTCGAAGTTCATCGCTGTGGGAGCAGTAGTTCCGTACGCACGCTCAGGGGCAGGGGCAGTGGCTACGCAGGCGTACGCCAACACTGACTTCGGATTGAACGGCATATCCATGCTGGCGGAAGGCCTTTCCGCGGCAGAAACAGTCAGGAGGCTTGTG
>JAVZLA010000036.1:0-16071 GCA_038883995.1 Thermoprotei archaeon
CCACTAACGGAACGGCTGTTACAAGGCTTGTGGCAGCCGACAGCCCTAAGAGGACGCCCGCCCACCCGTGCCTTCCCTGTACATATTTGTTTAATGCGAATGCCATTGTGAACGCGCCGAGAATATACCAGTTGTAGGTTGTGTAGAACCAAAGCGACGGCGCCAAAGCAAAGAAAAGCAGAACCGGGACGAACGGCTTCTTCGTGACATGAGACGCGACGGCCATCGTTTCGTGCGCGGTTCCTAAAGTGAAAGCGTAAAACGTCAGGGACGTGATCACATAGTAGGCTTCGAGGCTTGCTCTTGGGAAGAAGTGTATCGCTAGATACGCGCAAGCGTAAAAGAATGATCCTGTGAGCACAGGATATTCGAACACCGACTGCGTGTATGGGGCGGCAAGCGTTCCGCCAGAGGTCTAGCGTAGAAATATGCTTACCACATCAGAATAATTTGTGTGTGGCAGATGAGTCAGAAACGAAACCGCCCATGCGCACGAAACAGTTGCATAGAGTGCTAGAAGACGCCTCGAAAATTTGAGCTGGTGTTTTTCGCTTCTTGCCACTGCATGACTTTCAGCGCACAATCTGAATTAAGCGTACACGAGGCCAAATCGGTATTCGGAAACCTTTTTCCACACAGTTTCACTCTGGCCCGACGTAACTCGAGGCGGTTGCCTCTAGTTGCAGGCGCGTATTAGCGCGTGTCCTGTTGCCTCATTGTGCGATGTGTCCGCGGGCAGAATCTGGCCGACAGCGGCTACGTTCGGCAAAGAACCCGAACGGCGCTATCGATTGAAGCTCGACAACGTTTATGAAGGGTGTTCTGAAGAAAACACGTTACGGCATGAAGGAATTAAGGTACACTGCTGGCGCCACACTGCTGTTTCTGTGCTACTCCTCTTATTGGAGTTACATAACGATTGTAAAATACTATAACCTTCAGGCCACCATCCTCGACCTCGGCGGAAACGCGCAGCTCGCATGGAACGTGCTTTCCAACCCGTCGAGCTATTTCCGGCTTCTGGCTACTTCGCATGGCAGTCTCATACCCTGGGTGCTCGTGTTTCTCCCCAAAAGCTACCCTTTCGCACTCGCTTTCCAGTCGTTCTGGATCGGCTTCGGGTCGATCCCGCTTTTCCTAGCTGTCAAACACAAGATGGGAAGCGATAGAATGGCGCTAGGGATGTCGGCGCTTTACTTGACATACTTTCCTTTAGCAGGGATGAACTGGTTCGACTTCCACGTCGAGGTTCTTTTCCCCACAATCTTTCTAGTAGCCTACTACTTCTATGTTAAAGGAAGCCACTGGGCGTGTGCTCTGACGCTCTGCGTCGCCGCCTCCGCGCGCTTCCCGTACACGATTTTCCCCCTGATGTTCTCGGCGATAGAGTTGGGTTCCCTGAAAGTTAACGGCGCCGCCTTGGTAGGCAAACGATCGAGCAGGCTCTACCCGTACCTGACGGTGCTAGCGTACTGCGTGGCGGTTTCCGTATACTTCGTACTCATGATGTCGAGCGGATCGGTTTCACGACTTCTGTCTGACGTATACCTGCCGACTTCAACACAGTCTCAGCCCGCCGGAGTCAGCATGGTCCCCTCATACAATCAGGTAATGGCTGTGCCCACGTTCTTCCTGTTTTTTGCACCCCTACTGTTCATTCCTCTTCTTTCAGCACGCTGGTGGCCGTTTTATCTACCATATCTTGTGGAGGTCTTTAAGTCGGGGGACCCCGGCCTCCACTATCCCTACGTGTTTGTCTTACAGTATCCGGCCATGATGGCGCCGTTCGTCTTCCTCGGCGCACTGGACGTGTTACCCGGGATACTCAGATTCATGTCTGTTTCCAAGAAACCTGTCACCTACAGGCCACCGCAAAAAGCCTCCCGTCCCCTCTTAGACGCCTTGAAAAAGGGGGCGTTCCTGATTCTGGTGGTGGGCATCGCGGTTTCAGGGGCGGTAACCGCAGCCTACTATGATCCCTATGGTCCGCTCAACCAGCAGGCGCCGCTCCCGTACAACGTATCGTATTCTCCTCAAATGAATTTCTACAGCGACTTTCAGAAACTGGTTTCACTGATTCCGCCGGACTCTACGGTGCTAGTGCAAAACAATATGCCCCAAGTTTACCCAACCCAGCTCCACGGATACATACAGGCGATAGACACAGCATTCTGGCAGTACTCTCAGTCTACACCTAACTTGTCTGTTATAGGCGCGGTTTTAGCCGACCCGTGGAGCCCATGGTTCTATGCGTCGGGCTCTACGAGTCCAAGCTACAGTATGGAGACGGCTTTAACCGCTCTTTGGGCGACCGGCGAGTTCGGTGTGCTAGGCGAGTCCGACGGGGTGCTCCTTCTTGTCAGGGGTTACTGTGGTGCGCCGAAGTTTTATGTTCCGCTTAACATTTCCTCGGAACTCAATAGCACAAGCTACCTGCTCCCCCTTCTGGCGCCCGGAACATACTGGGTGACGCTTACGGCGGCGAACACGCAGGAGTCCAACGTCACACTCCGACTGTCAGGTTCGCAACAAACGTACAGCTACTTCATGGTGCCAGCCTTAAAAAACAAATCAAGCTCTGTTTCCGAAACAGAAATCACCCTCCCCTCGCTTGTGACAGGCGCGCAGCTAGAAGCGGTTTCCAACAACAGTACAGTCCTCACACTAACAAACATCAAAATAGTCCAGCTAAGTGTTCTTAACCAATGCTAGAACAAAACGATGAGGTCCTAAAAGTTCAAACCTAGAACCAGCCTTTTTACAAAAGCTTAGCTTCTGAAGAGCCTGCGATAGATTTCCCTGTTCGTCGCTAAGACCCCAGCGAACGCGGCAAGCGCTACTCCAGCCGAAAGCGACAAGATGGCCTCTATTTCGGTGATCATCGGTTCGTTAGGAGTCAGGCCGGTTCCATGAAATATGGACTGAAGATAGTAAAGATACTTTGCTAAAAACAGTAAATGCCAGCCCCAGAACAGGAAGAGGCCTGCTAAAGCTGAAGCCACACATACCCGAGTTAGCCTGATGAGCCAGTCTTGTCCAAATTCAAATGAGTGCGACATAATCAAAAAAGGAAGAAAGGAGATGTTACTGGAACGCGCCGGAGAAAGGCACTTGTGCCCCGTTTGACATTGTTACCGATCCCACAAACTGGTTGCCAGAGCCCGGTAGAGAGTATACCTGCAGAGCAAGAGAGACGTAAAGTACTTTGCCTGGCTGCACTGAACAGGTAGTTGAAGTTGTAGTTGACGAGGACATGGAGTACGTTTGCCCACCGAACGTTATAGATACGGCGGTTACACTCGCCGAAGCGGTGCCGGAATTGCTTAATTCGATGTATGCGCCGGTCGGTTGCGAGGTCGAACCATAGCAAATTGCAGCGTCAACTGGCGTCGCGGTTGTTGAGATTACGCTGATATCATTGGAACTAGCGGCTATGCTTGTCGCAATCACAGATATTTGGGCGGTGCTGGTGAATGACCCGAAGAGGCCGAAGACGAAGCCTGCTATAGCGATTGACGCGATCAGCGTGATGGCTATCAGGATTACTGTGGCGATGACTGGGCTGATTGCTTTCCTTTTAGACTGCTTTAACCGTTTCCTTAGTGGTTGCATTTGGGTGTGTCTGACGCCTGTTAAAATAGTGTTTGTGAACCCGTGATGTGTCGTAGAAATATGGATTCGTGGTCTGTGGCCTGCTTTTTTTCAGCCGCGTAAACGAAGGGGTGACGCCGCCTACAAGGATTTCGGGGATTTCTGAGCCCTAAGCGCTTCCTGCCTCCCCACTTGAACCGAAGTACCAGGGGCCGGTAGACATGATGCGGTTACACATGGTCTCAGATCGCGACGGACCCGGCTTCAGATGCACTGGCAGCTTTTGCGGTTTCGCGGCCAAAAGTCAGTGCTGGAGGCGGCTGCCGCACCCTATACGGCCTAGTATTCGACCGAACTTTGAGGGTTTGCTCAGGCGGGATACACGTATATTTCGGCGCCCAGTACCCGTTTCGCGATTTTCTGCAGTCTGTCAGAGTCCTGTTTGCGCTGGTCTTTAACCTGGACTTTGATTATCTGTGAGCCGTCGGGGAGCCATGCGCTCGCATGTGAAATCACGGTGCTGGGCACCATGACCTCCTGGATGCGTTTGGCCTGCGGGGCCGAGTCCTCTATCATCAGGAACCTTGAACTGATTTTTTGTTCAACCTCTGTGTCCACCTGTGAAACTTCGCTCACGGTCATGGGCACGCCGAGCCGCACGTAGGCTACTATGGCGCCCTCGAACTCGAAAACACTGGTTAGCTCTAGGCCGGCTATGGCGCGGTGTCTGGGTTCAAGGCTGTGTAGGGCGCGCGATACGCTGATTAGTTGGCGGCTTATTTCGCCTCTGTCGAGCTTCGCCTGGTCGCTCATACAGAGGACGTCTCCGCTCAAGCAAAAGTTACATACAGGAGCTTTCAGAAGTCAACACCCGCTCAAATAGGAGTGTTGGCAGAAATAAGTATAACTTGACCGCTGTTGCGGGCTAAGTTTAGGTAGATTTAAGTTTTTTCTGAAGTTGCTTCTGGTTAGACTACAGCCTAGCTTTTCATTGTTCAAAAAACATAAATACCTAGACTTACAGTTATCGTACTATGTCAAAGAGACTTACTGAAAGGCAGTACCAGATTTTGGAGAGGCTTTACAAAAGCGCGAAGACGACCAAAGTGTATTCGGTGAGCAAGTCTCAGGCGGAGATAGCTCAGGAGCTGAAGATTTCCCGTCAGGCGCTGAGCATTCATCTGCGGAAGCTGAAGGTTGCCAAATATGTGAGAACCGGCAGGGGCTTCGTGGACATAACCCAGGACGGTATAACAGCTCTGGGCAAGTCTACGGTGGAGGCTTTCGTCCACGTTAAGGTGTCTCCTCAGGGCCGTAGCGCAGCCTATAAGGTTGCGGAGGAGTCGGGTGCGAACGAGATCTACCGTGTCACCGGGGATAGCGACCTCATCGCAATCGTGGAATACAACTATCTGGACAGCTTCCTGAAGAAGGTTTCCGGAGTGGAAGGCGTAACCGAAACCAAGGCGTTTGTGATAATAGAGAAGATCAAGTAGCCTCTTCCAGCTGAGTAAATGAGTGAACGGGCAAACGGGCAAACGGGCGCAAACCCTTAAAGAGCCGGGCTCCAGGTGTCTCTGATGCCGATAACAGACCCGATAAAGCGTGAAATAGCTTCAGCCCATCTTTTGAAATACAAGATATGTAGAAGATGCGGTACACGTGTCTCAGCCAACTCTGTAAGATGCCGTAAGTGCGGAAGCTACAATCTTCGACTGAAAAAGCAGGAACTGAGAAGGTAGAAGACGGGGGCTCGTCGTCTAGTCTGGTTAGGACGCCACCCTCACACGGTGGAGGTCCCCGGTTCGAATCCGGGCGAGCCCATCCACCTTTCATGGTTCCATGCCTCCGCTATACTATAGCACCATAGTTTTACGCGTCGCAGAGTTACAGTTGAACTCATCGGGCGGGGCATAGGTCAGAAGTTTCAGTTCTTTGGCTAGCAGGTTTTTCAGCCTCTTAGACTTGTTCGAAGGACTAGCACATCAACCATAGGAAAAGCGGAAAACAAGCGGAAACATGTTGTCAGCGGGTTTTGCGTGCTATCACACAGTAGCCCCCATAATGGTCGGAGGGGCCGTGTAACTTTATCGTCTCAAAATCTGAGAGCATCTCCTCAAGCTCTCCGCGGGTAAAGTAGTGGTGTGGCACGCCCTTTTCCGCTCCCCATGCGGCGACGAGTGTGCCGGGTTCCTTCCAGTCGACTGCGCGAGAGTAAGTCTGAACAAACTGTTCGTAGGATGGTACCTGTAGCAGAAGAAGGCCTTTTTCGGTCATGACTCTTCTGGTCTCGTTGAACGTAAAGCGAACCGTACGTAGGAAACCGTGGTGGATGCTTCTGGTGGCCACCACGGCGTCAAACGACCTGTCCCTGAAAGGGAGGCCGGCGGGTGGCGCCCAAGCTGCGAGGCCAAGCTTGAAGCCCAGGGCTCTCCCATGCGAGGCAACCTCTTCGAGGATGCTTGGGTAAGGGTCCACGCCGTAAAGCTGGTGGCCTTTCGACGATAAAAAGGCGATGTGTCTTCCAGCCCCGCATCCGAGATCCAGTATTCTAAGTCGCCCACCGTGACCCAGATAATCCAAGAACACCTCTGTGTCAGGCTCAGGCGCTTTCTTTGTGGTGTACCAGTGTTTCCAAGGCGACTCCGACGTCTTGTTACTCTGGGGACGCAGGGGGTCTCTCACCACATTTTACCTCAGTCTTCCATGTTTTTCTCTTTAGCTTCAACTCGGTTTGCTGTGCGCGCAATCGGATACGCCAGGTTATGCGGGCCCGGGGGGAATTGAACCCCCGACCTTCGGATTAAGAGTCCGCTGCTCTACCATGCTGAGCTACGGGCCCGTCTTCGGAAGCGAAGGCTGCAAGGGTTTTAAAACTCTTTGCCCGAGTTCAAGCCTGCGCTCGAGCGCAGTCGTTCGTTCGTCCGCTGTGTGCTGGATACGCTTGCACCATTTGGCGGAGTGCATGGAAATATGATTGACAGAGTTTTCAGAAACCAGACGGAGAGTGCCGGAGGGTTAGCGGGCCAGAGGGTTAGCGGGTCAAGGGGTCAGGCGTTCGGGTGTGCGTGGAAGCAGCGTGCTTTCCCTGATGTTGGGTAGGTCGAGCATCTGCATCACGATTCTCTCAAGCCCCAGGGCTCCGCCGCCATGTGGCGGTACACCGTACCTGAAGAAATCCAGGTAGAACTGGAAGTCCTTTGGGTTAAGACCCTTCTCTTTGGCCTGGGAGGCTAGGACATCGTACCTGTGTTCTCTTTGGGCTAACGTGCAGAGCTCGAGTCCCTTGTATATCAGGTCGGCTCTGTACGTCCACTCCGGCTCGTCTTTTTTACGCATATGATAGAACTGCGCCACCTTCCACGGGAACTCTGTGAGAAACACGAATTCGCTTCCGAATTTCTCCTTGACCGCGAGGCCGAGCTGCCGTTCGCCCTCAGGGTCTAGGTCAGAGCCGTATTCCACTTTGACGCCGCGTTCTTCGAGAAGAGCGTAGGCTTCGCGCATGGTTACCCTCGGGAACGGTGTTGCAGGATTGGCGACTTTTTTACCGAGGGTTTCAAACTGGGTGCTGCAGGTTTGGGCCACGGTTTTCAGGACGTATGCCATGAGTTCCTCAACCGTCTGCATCACCTCTTCGTAGCTTTCTATGTACCCTTTCTCGAAGTCTATGCTCACATACTCACATATGTGTCTGGGCGTGTGATGTGGTTCAGCCCTGTACACGGGCCCCATCTCCCAGACCCGTTCGAACCCAGCGGCTATCATCATCTGCTTATAGAACTGGGGGCTCTGCGCAAGGTACGCCGACCTTTTGAAGTAGAGGATGGGGAACACGTTTGCCCCGCCCTCCGTGGCCTGCGACACTATCTTGCTCGTGTGGATTTCGCAGAACCCTTTTTCCGTGAAATAGTTTCTGACAGCGTCGCCCACGCAGCTTTGGATCCTGAATATGGCTGCCACGGCGGGCCGCCTCAGATCCAGGAAGCGCCAGTCGAGTCTGAGGTCCAGGTTTGTCTCGGTTTTACCTGCCACATCTATTGGAAGAGGGACGTCGGCTTTCGAAATCACCTCAAACGAGATGGGCGATATCTCAAAGCCTCCGGGCGCCCTCTCGTCTTTTCTCACAGTTCCCTCAACCTTCACCACGGATTCCCTCGACGCTGAGTCCAGCGCCTGAATCATCTGCGCCGGCAGAGTCTTCTTGTTGAAGACAGCCTGCAACCTACCCGCCGCGTCCCTTATTACAGCAAACTTCAGGCCGCCCAAGTTACGCACGTCTTCAAGGTGACCGTAAACCGTGACTTTGGAGCCTTCTTCAAAGGAGCCCTTTCTCACTGGAACCGATAGTTCGGCTTGCGCCCAATTCTTAAGCGTTAGGAGACACAGTAGCCGGATGGGAGACTTTGGTTCTCGGGGTTGCTGTCGAAAGCCTGCGGGCTGAACTGGTGCGTAAAACGCTTTTGAAGATGGGGCTGATGGCTCCGGGCTACCGTGTTCTACGCGAACACGACACAGGCGAAGTGTGTTTCCCTGTTTCCGCCGCACCGCCAGCAGGGGTTCTGGGCGGCGTGCGGCTCGTACACATGGATTTCCCAAAGGAGCTGACTCCGCCCGCCGTCAGGGTTCCGTTCGACCTGATAGGAGATATCGCGCTGATAAAGAAGGGGTTCAGAGGGGTGCGCTACAAAGCGGAGGCAGCTAAGATTGCGCGCGTGCACAGAAATGTGAAGACTGTTTACGTCAAGGTGGGGGGCCTGCAGGGCTCGGAGAGGATCCCTGAACTCAGATGCGTTTACGGGCCAGACCGGTCTTCAACTGTTCACCGCGAAAACGGCCTCAGGTTTCAGGTCGACGTAAGAAAAGCGTACTTTAACCCGAGGCTCGGAGCCGAGAGGCTGCGGGTTGCGCGCATGGTTTCCCGGGGCGAACGAGTGCTCGACATGTTTGCGGGCGTCGGCCCCTATGCTGTCACGATAGCGAAATTCGCCGGCGCAAGGGTTGATGCCGTCGACCTGAACCCGGACGCTGTCAGGCTTCTTTCGGCCAACATTTCCCTGAACGGTGTAGAAGACAGGGTGACTCCGATCCACGCTGACGCTTCGCTTCTTCCCGAAACGATGGTTTACGACCGGGTGGTGATGAACCTGCCTTTTTCTTCGCTTAGCTACGTGGAGAAGGCTCTACGGATATGTTCGGGCGTCGCGCACGTATACGTGGCGGAGCCGAAGAATCAGGCTTTCTCCAAGGTTCTGAGCGCCGCTTCATCCGCAGGGGTCGGCGTAAACCTGGAAGCGTCAGAGGTTTTCGAATATGCTCCCAGAAAATTTGTTCTGAGAATCGACGTCCAAGTCAGGGACCGTTGAACGCTTGCTCAGGCGCACGGGCTGTTACCGTAACCTCCAGTTTCGCTCCGGTTTGAAGATGCCGGATAAGGCGGCGACTCAGGTCGGCGGCCGCCTTGTCGGCTTTGAGCGCAACCGTGCGGTCTGAAACATATCCGCTCTTCCTGATAACCATGCTCACCGTGTTCGAGAAGTCCAGTAGGGGGTCTCCTATTCCGGTAACCACGTCTGCGACGCCCATTGAAGATATTTCGAATGTTATCTGAGAGCCCTGCGAGCGTGCAATACGCTTGAAGTCTGCCGGAAGAGTGAAAGCAGCCATTGTGCAGGCTACGCCCACAACGCAGTCTCCTCTGAGAGTAACATGGGGCTCGGTTGTGAACTCCAGAGTTGTGGGGTGGGTAGCGCGTATATTTGGGTGACCGTATCCTGTGAAGAAGGCGGTGGACGTCAGCAAAGCCGGTTGGGCAGAGGAGTCCCTGAATTTAAGGAGAAGGATGGTGCAGCGCCTGGTGGACTCAGGGCACGTGCGTAACGAGTACACGAGGCAGGCTCTGCTCGCTGTTCCACGTGAACTCTTTGTTGATGCGCCGTTAAAGAAAGTGTACTCCGACACTCCGCTTCCTATAGGCTCAGCCCAAACCGTTTCGGCCCCACACATGGTTGCGATGTACACGGATAACCTGAACCTGAAACGCGGCATGGTTGTCCTTGAAATCGGAACCGGCTCCGGCTACCATGCGGCTGTGACCGCCTGCGCGCTAAAAAGCCTGGGAGGCGGAGTGGTCCACACTGTTGAAATAGACCGCACACTCTACGAGGAAGCTCGCAGAAACATTGAGCGAAGCTGTCCGCCTGAGATGGTTTTCACCCATCTTGGAGACGGGCTGAGCGGCCTTAAAGAGTTCGCGCCGTTCGACGCGGCGTACATCACGGCCGCCGTCTACGAGAAACCCTTCGAAATCCTGAATGAAGTGAAAGAAGGAGGCGTGGTACTGTACCCGTTCGGGCTGCCCAACACTGTTCAATCGCTTATCAAAGCCGTGAGGACCGGAGGGGGCTGGGCGGAGGGGAAAATCGTGGACTGCCTGTTCGTTCCTGTCAGAAGGCCCTGGGAAGGGTTACCGGGCTTCGCGCCCAACTGAATCAGCTGGTTCAGCCAAACCATTTTTCCAGAGACTGCTGGCTTCCAGATGAGGATGACGCCGCGTTGCTCAGCCGTTGAAGTGCCGCTTCAACCCTTTCGTGTGAAAAGTCGTTCTCATCGCACAAAAACCTCAGAACGGCTTCCCTGTCAGGAGACGTGAAAGCAAAAGAGTAGTCGTCGGAGACCCTTGGGTTCAGAAACTCTGACTTCAACCGGTCTACGTCGAAGCTGGGGGAGAAGCCTTTGGCGGCTAAAGCCGCCCTGATGTTCCCGTGCTCCCGGATCAGCTTGAGCGCGGTTTTGGCGCCTATCCCGGGGAACCCCTCCGGGTTGTAGTCTGTTCCAACCAGCAGCGCTATCTCCACAAGCTGCTCCCGGCTTATACCGTTGGACCTGAGCACCTCGTAGAGCTCAACAAGCTCGGGCTTAACCTCAGTGTAACTGTTCCTGAAGGGAAGCTTGCGTCTGCCAGCTATCGTGAGGTTACGAAGAAGTTTCGGCGCTCCGAAAAGAAGCGAATCATAGTCCTGGCTCGCGCAGGCGTAGGCTTTGCCGTCCAAGGCTATTTTGGCAGCCTGCGCCTCCCCTTCAAAGGGTGCCTGAACACTGGGTACACCCATGTGCGCGAGAAGCGTCTTGGCCTGCTCGGCCATCGGTTTGTTCATCCTGACAGCCTGAGCCGCCTTTGAGCGAGCGACCTCCAGTCTCCCCTCGGACACAGCCACCCGCGCCTCCTTTTCCGCCCTTTCACGCCTCTCCTCCCTGGTTTCCAGCTCCCTGTGTTTGAGCTCGTGTACCGCTCCGTCGAAAACGTACACGGGTCTGACGCCCACTTCGAGCAGGTTTATTGTACGGTAGAACAGGCCCTGCAGGTGGCTTGTGGTTTCACCCTTCGAGTTCGTTAGCGGTGAGCCGTCGGGCTGCCGTATCACTGAGAGAAACTGGTAGAGCGCGTTGTACGCGTCGACGGCGACCACTCCGCGGGGAAGGTTCTTGAATTCAATGGTCTTGGATGAAACTATTCCGCTTAGGTCAACACCCATCAGTTCTGCGCCTTCAGGACCACGACGAGCTCGTCGTCCTTGCGCTCGTATACGTGCACAAGCCCGTACAGTTCAAGCTTCATAAGGGCCTGCCTTATCCTTGAAGGAGGATACTCGCGGCTGCCTTTGGAAAGTTTCTCGCTGAGCTCGTCGATCGTGGCGGAGCTGCTTTTTTCACACAGATACTCGTAGATCAGGTGCTCGGGTTTGTCCTCTTTTAATATCTGGGATACCAATTGGATTCTCCAGCGCTTACGCGAAGTTCATGAGAGGCTGCTCTTTGCCTTTGAGCTGTCTCGCCCTCTCTCCCCACATCTTGTAGTACCTGAGCATTTCGTCGGTTATAGAGGGTCTAACCACTTTCATAGCCTGCTCAAAGTGCTCCCAGCGCACCTCTGTGCCAGACATGTTTTCTCTGAGCGCGTTCAGGGCGGCTTCACGGCACAGCATCTCGAGGTCCGCGCCGCTGTAGCCTTCCGTGACGTCCGTGAGCTTCTCCAAGTCGACGCCGGGCATTTTCTTGGTGTATATCTTGAGTATTTCAAGCCTTGACTTCTCATCGGGGGGACCAACGTACACCAGCCTGTCCAGTCTGCCTGGCCTCAGCAGGGCTGAGTCAAGTATGTCGGGCCTGTTCGTGGCGCCTATTATCACCACGTTTTCAAGCTTCTCCATTCCGTCGAGCTCTGTGAGAAGCTGGGTTACAACGCGCTCGGTTGCACCGGAGTCGTCGTAGCCTCCTCCCCTGGCAGGAGCCATTGCGTCGAGCTCGTCCAAGAAGAGTATGCAGGGAGCCGACTGCCTTGCACGCCTGAAGGCCTCCCTTATCGCCTTCTCTGATTCGCCCAGCCATTTGCTGAACACTTCGGGACCCTTGATCGGGATAAAGTTCGCTTCGCTTTCGGTGGCGACCGCTTTCGCTATCAGAGTCTTCCCGCATCCGGGGGGACCGTAGAGAAGAATGCCTTTGGTAGGCTTGATGCCGAACTTTTCGAACACTTCGGGGTTTTTCAGAGGCCACTCAACCGACTCGGTGAGAAGTGAGCGTATATCCTCAAGCCCGCCTATCTGATCCCAGTGCACTTCGGGTGTCTCTATGTACACTTCCCGTAGCGCCGTGGGCACAACCTCCTTGTAAGCGGCCAGAAAGTCCTCCATTCTGACCGTCATTTTTTCAAGTATCTCGGGAGGAATGCTTTCCTGCTCGACGTTGATGTCTGGCAGATAGCGTCTGAGAGCCTTCATAGCTGCCTCACGGGCAAGGGCTGCTAGGTCTGCGCCCGTGTAGCCGTGCGTCATATCCGCAAGCCTTCTGAGATCCATATCCTTTTCCAGAGGCATGTTTCTGGTGTGTATCTGGAGAATCTCCATCCTGCCCTGCTTCTCAGGTAACACTATCTCGATTTCCCTGTCGAACCTGCCGGGACGCCTGAGCGCGGGGTCAAGGGCGTTGGCCCTGTTCGTGGCGCCTATCACTATCACGTCGCCTCTCGCCTCCAGTCCGTCCATGAGCGTAAGGAGCTGCGCCACAACCCTGTGTTCCACTTCCCCTGTGACCTCCTCACGCTTGGGGGCGATGGCGTCGAGTTCGTCTATGAAAATTATTGCGGGAGCATGTTTCTTCGCGTCTTCGAAAACTTCCCTGAGCTTCTGCTCGCTCTCACCATAGAATTTGCTCATGATTTCTGGTCCGTTTATCGCAACGAAGTACGCGTCGGTTTCGTTCGCAACCGCCTTAGCAAGAAGTGTCTTACCGCTTCCTGGAGGACCGTAAAGGAGGACGCCTTTCGGAGGCTCGATTCCAAGCCTCTTGAAGAGCTCGGGGTGCCTGAGAGGAAGCTCAATCATTTCACGAACTTTGGGTATTACATCCTTCATGCCTCCGATGTCCTCGTAGGTAACACGGGGAACGCCCGAGCTTTCGGTGGGCTTGTCCAGGATGGTTATCTGGGTGTTCTCCGTAACCATGACGGCGTCCGTGGACTTAACAGCAACCACGGTGAACGAAATCGCCTGACCGAGGACTGGTATCAGCACCGTGTCTCCCTCAACCAACGGGTAGTCCACGAGCTTTTTCTTAACGTATGAAATGAACGGAGGGTCCACGGTTATAGAGTAGGATGACGGGGCAAGCTTCACGGATGCGGCTGCCTTTGGAACAATCTTTTTGACAACAACCTTGTCTCCGATGCTTACACCGCAGTTTTTACGTATCAGTCCATCCATCCTGATTGTGTCGGTGCCCTTGTCCTCTACGTAGGCGGGCCACACTATGGCCACAGTCTTCCGTTTACCGTAGATCTCCACTACGTCTCCGATGCCCACGTTGATCTTGGCCATGATGTCGGAGTCCACTCGGACCTTGTTACGCCCGACATCCCTCTGCTTGGCTTCGGCCACGCGCAGAACGACTGAGCCGTCCTCCGGCGGCAGCGAACTCACACTCTTATCGGATGCGGGCAGTATCTCTCACCTTTCCTTGAAGTGTTGTCCGACAATAAAAAAGTCTTACGGAAAGAGGCATGCCGGCTCATATCCGGTAGACGTGAGTTATTTCTATGTTGCTCACGTCTTCCAAACCCGCCACAGACGACTCGATCAGGTCTGTTCCACCCTCTATGTTTTCCGGGACAACCATGTGGAGTTTAAGAGCTTTAAGACCGAACGCTATCTCTTCGTCTTCAACCTTTCTTACTTCGGCAACCCCGTTCAGCTTACGCTTTATTTCCTCAGTTAGCTTCACTCTGTCTGTTTCAACCCCTTTGGGATAAACCTTCGCAACCACCACTACTTTTCCGTTTGACAACGCTTACACTCTCACGTACTGGAGGTGGGCCCGAAGGGATTTTCAGGTCTTACGCCTTTTGAACCCTTGACCGTCAGGTCTCCCGGCTACGTAGCCTATGAGCCTGCCGCTCTACCAGGCTGAGCTACGGGCCCACCGATGCGCTTCAGCCATCGGCCCAAAATAAAACTTGTGCTTCGAAGGCCGGGGGAAACTCCTTTAATACCTGAACCGGAATGCTGTCTGGAAGTGGCCGCAGTAGCGTAGCCTGGTTTAACGCATCGGCCTGTGGAGCCGAGGATCGCGGGTTCGAATCCCGCCTGCGGCCTTCTACACGCGTCGTCTGAGGTCCAGACTCATGCTTTGTTTTCGGCTCCGAAGGCAACAGTCACCCGCATACCGTCTACGAGCATCCAGGGGGCGAACGTGGGCGTGTGCACCTCCCACCATTCGATCCACTTCCTTTCTTTTGAAGCCATTTTGACGGCTGAAACCTGTCTTGGAACCGCGTCTGAGAGTCTGAAGCCAGCTATCGGCTGCGCAATCTTTCCGTCGACTATCATGTACGCGGCGTCCCTGGGCATGGTGGAATATTCTCCGGTTCTGGTGTTCTGGTATCTGGTGTACCAGTTGTTGGTTACAAGTATTCCCTGCTTTGTTTCCTTCACCATCTCGTCGAACGAACTGTTTCCTGCACCGAACTGCACCGTATATGCCACGGGGTTGACGACGCCCGCGTTACCGGTTGAGATGGTGGAGAACTTTCTGGAGGTCGTAAGATTGTGGATCATCGTCTGAAACACTCCTTTCGAGAAGACGGCTTTTCCACGTGTGGGTGTTCCTTCGTCGTCGAACACCCTTCCCCCTACGCCGTGTTCTATGAAGCCGTGGTCCTCCACGCTCAGCATGGAAGGACCCATCACTCTGCCAATGGACCCTGTGTCCAGGAAGGAGCGGCCGTGCTGGATAAGGTAGGCCGACGAGTTCTGTACAAGCGGAAGCGTGTTGGCTACAACAGTGGGCGACATTAGCACGCGGTAGACGCCCTCGGCGGGCACTGATGGGTTGACGCTTGATTTTGCGTACTCTCCGGCGGTCCTGCCCGCTTCTTCCGGATGGAAGTCGGAGATAAAGGAGGCGCATGAGAGACCGTGGCCTGACGCGTTTTCACCGGCGAACGCGCGTACGTTTAGAAGCACCTTGGTGTATTCGTCGGAAGCCTGCAGTCCGTTCGAGTTATAGAAGAAGAGTTTGACGCGCTGGGCGTTCAGGGAGCCGGCTACTCTCTGAGCCCCGGCTCGAATAGACTCGTCTATGGCTGCTTCGGCCAACCCGACCAGGTCCTCTGATTCGATGTGCGGGTCGTTGTTGGGGTTTTTCCTGTAGGTGTACTTGATTTCGGGGAAAGCAACGTAGTCCTGTCCGGGTGGAGAAGAGTCGCAGACGCGGGCCAGCCTTTCCACGAACGCCTTAAGAGAATCGGGCGTCGGGTTGGTTGTGGCTCCTACTATTCTTTTACGTCTTTTCGCCAGGTAAACCGAGAACCCTCTTACCTTGTTTACGTTGTAGAGGGTTATCTGACTGTTCGCAAACCTGACCTGGAAGTTGTCTTCTTCTGTGAATGTTACACATGACTGGGGGGATCCGGCCGCTGTGGCCCACTTTATGGCTGACTGCGCGAGCTCCTGCGGGTCCATGGGTTTGCTCATCTATCTCGACCCCACTTTAATTCCGGAGAGCCTGATATGTGGCGCGCCAAAGTAAACCGGAGCGCCCTGCATTGGGTCGCCTTTCCCGCACACCCCCTCATAGAATTGTAGGTCTTTCGCCCTAGCGTTTATCGAAGACCAGTATTTCGGGGTTGTTATCTCGAAAGCAGGCTGATTCAGCGCAGATGTGAGCTCGCCGTTCTCTATCAGGTATGCTTCAAGGCCGACGTATCTCTGGTTAAGCCTCTTATCGTCAATGTTCCATTCCATGAAACTTTTGATGTACACCCCGTGCTTCGTGTCCCTGATCAGTTCGTCCGCATCCCAGTCCCCTGGCTCTATGTATGTGTTGGCCATTCTGATTATCGGCTCCCTGTTAAATCCGGTGGCGCGTGCCGACGCGTTGCTTTCTGTTCCAAATATCGGCGCTGTCTCCCTGTTTTGCAGAAGT
>JAVZLA010000037.1:0-15066 GCA_038883995.1 Thermoprotei archaeon
ACCGATACGCCGAAGTATCCTAGGCCGAAATCCAAGACTGAGAGCCCGTTTTCGTTGGCGACTATGTTGGAGGGCGTCATGTCTCCGTGTAGAATTGACGCCGAATGCAGGCCGCCCAGGATTCTCCCCACTTTTTCAGCCGCCTGCACAAGCTGCTCCTCGGGCGCGGAGCTAAGTCTGACGCCTTCAATGTGCTCCATGAGGATCGCGGCGTGTTTCGTTGAAAGCAGGTATACAAGGGGGGCCCTGACCCCGCACGCGGACGCCTTGGCCAGAAGTTTGGCTTCGAGCATGGTTCTGTAGTTTCTGAGCCTAAGGTCCAGGCTTGGATGACGATATGGTTTGGGTTGCCTGACCTTTAAAACTGCGGGGACGCCGTGATAGTCAACCAGAAGCAGCTTGGCTTCCGCTCCCGAAGCGATCTCCCGGATGAACCTTACGCCTAGCTGCTCCGCCAGCTGATCGGGAACTGTTCTATCCTCCATCTTGGAACCACCCTGCTCTCCTCTGGTTTGACGGGCTGGTCGACGCCGAACATGAGTGAGCCCACGTATGATATCATTGCACCGTTGTCGCCAGAGAGTTCTGCCGGCACAACGCTCAGGCTGGCTCCTCTCTGAGAGCACATGGCCTCAAGCATCTGGGCCAGTCTGAGAGACCTGGCAACTCCTCCGGTCAGCGAGACCTCGGTTTTACCTGTTAGCGCGAGCGTGCGTTCCACGGTTTCAACAACCATTGCGAAAGCGGTTTCAACCGCGCTCATGCAGACATCCTGAAGCCGTGCCCCGGACTTCAGAAGCCGCGTGCAGTGTGTGAGCAGCCCGGAAAAGCTCAGGTCCTGTCCCTTCACGCTGTACGGGAGCTCAAGTAGCTGCGAGCCCTCGCGGGCGAGCTCAAGCACCTTCGGCCCCGATGGGAAGCCGAAACCAATCTCCCGGCCCAGTACGTCGAGCATGTTTCCCAGCGCTATGTCGAGAGTCTCCCCCATAACCCTGTACCTCCCCTCTTTGAAGACGACCACGGCGGTGTTTCCACCTGACACGAACAGCGTCACGGGGTCCCCTGTACGCGTATATTTTCGAGCCACCTCTATGTGTCCTATCGAGTGGTTCACCGCAAGAAGCGGCACCTGAAGTGACAGGCTGAGGGCCCGCGCCATAACGGCCCCAGTTCTGAGACAGGGTCCGAGGCCTGGTCCAAGCGAGCAGGCTACGGCGGCTGGCTCAAGGTTGTTGTCCCTGCAGTGTTTCAGTGCTTCAGCTATCAGGGCTGGGCCGTACTGTGCGTGGTGTCTTGCAGCCTCCCTGGGATGTATGCCGCCCTGCTCAGTGGTATACGTGTGCCATTTGTTGAATACGATGTCCCGGCCGAGTGTGCATACGCCTACGCCGAACGTGTGGGCTGTGCTCTCTACGCCCAGAACCGCACGCGCCATGAAATCACTTTGCGGACTTCATGTACTCGGTGTACCCGCATCGTCCACACGCCCACCTGTTAACTCCCTGCTTATGGTGCGCCATATGTGAACCGCAGCGCGGGCAGCTTTTGTTCAGCGTCTTAAGAGTCATGGTCTTGTAGTCAACTTCATACTGTTTGTGGGTTTGAGACATCTCTGTCACTTCTTCGCCTGGGCTCCCTTGCCCGGCTCAGCCTTACCTGCCTCAGGGGCCTGTGCCGGCGCTTGGCCGGCTTCTGTTTTCTTCTCCTTCGGAGACGACCGCTCCAGAAGGTATCCTCTTTCATAGAGTTTCGCGGCTTCGGGCGTGTCGTACACGTGTGCGGACACCATTACCTCGGTCGACCCGAAC
The DNA here is from genome assembly GCA_038883995.1 of Thermoprotei archaeon. GTDB lineage: Archaea > Thermoproteota > Thermoprotei_A > Marsarchaeales > Marsarchaeaceae > JAMDBQ01. The sequence goes on from JAVZLA010000037.1 coordinate 1,809, forward strand.
ACGTGCCTGATTTTCTTTAGCACTACCTGTTCTTTTGAAGTGCTCAAAGAGTCCGCGAGCTGCCCCTGTAGCTTTGCGCGTGAAGGAGTTGGCTCATGGGCTGAGACAAACAGCCTGAGGGTGACCTCCCTTCTCTTGGTGAGAGGATTCCTTGTATCTTGAATTATCGTAGAATTACTCATAGAACTTCAGCACGAACCTGTTCAGAATATTTAAGACTGACTGACGGGAGGCGTCGCCCACCACCAGTCTGACAACGCCCACGTCAGGTTGGCCGTACACAACGTTCACGCCGTCTTCAGCAAACAGAACCGCTGGAATCGTGAGAAGATCCTCCTCCCCGTCGACGGCGATAAGCGTGTTTCTTCCGCTCAAAACGGCCTCGCGCACCGCGCAAACGGAGTCGAACGAAATCGTCCCAGGCGGGTTCCAGGAGCTGAGAACAGCGAACCCCGTGCGAGGAACATCGGCTTTCATCGTTCTTTTGGTTTTACCGTCAACTATGGCCACTCTGGGTGTCGCCCCGAGGCGAATTGCTTCGGAGGACACCACGTCGCCCACGGTGATCAGAGGGTGCCTTTGGGCGCGAAACATCTCGGCGGCTTCTTCGGGCCCCAGTAAGTCGCCGAGCGGCTGAGACAGCATACCGCGTAGTTCGGGTGGCAGAACCCAGACAAGCTCAGTAAAGTTTGAGGGCATATTTGCCCGGCTTCTTTACTCCCATGGACTCAGATATCTTGGAAGAATCAACGTCGTATATTACTATCATGCCCTCCCATTGCTCGGAGAACCTGGACGAACCACAGGACTCGCACACCTGGTTGGTGTAAGGGTTAAGGTACTTGCATTCCCTGCAGGCTTTGAGTCCTCCCGGATGTCTTCTTGCTGGCAAGTCAGGCTTCAGCCCCTGGTTCAGGTGGCCGCCTCAGCCTTCTGCTGAGTCTGCTGCGTATGCTTCGACCACTCCGGCTTACCCAGCCCCGGCTGACGGCAGGTGAGCATCAGACGGGTTTCCTTGGCTTCTGCCTTAGTGCTTATGCTGGTGATTCTGACTCTTATCACGTCGTTTATCTGAAGGACCCTTTGCGTTTCGCGTCCAACCAGAACGCCTCTTCTCTGATCGTAAACGGCGTAGTCGCCGTCGAAAACCTGAGATATGTGGAGTATTCCCGTCATCGGTCCCACTTTCACTCTTGCCCCCGCTTCAGTTATTTCGTCGACAACCCCGTCAACAACGTCGCCGGGGTAGGGGATGAACGTGAGCGCGTCGACGACGACGCCCACCTTTACGCCGCCGTCTCCGGGTATAAGCAGTCCCTCCTTGTCTATGTGGACTGCGTCTGTCACTGTGACGATGTAGCCCAGTTCCTTATCGTAGGTTCCGCTGTATTCTTCCCTCAGCGTCTCCAAGACCGCCTGTTTCAGCGGAGACCTGAGCCTCAGCGGGTCAACCCTGACGGACTCTTCCAGCCGGGCCGAATAAAACATTTTCGCACACCCTTCAATTCTACGGTATTTAAGTTCTCTGAAAACGAGCGAAAGAGAGGCGAAGACTCTGTTTTAGGAAGACCCCTGCACCAGCACGATCCTCCCGTCCGATGTAAGCACAAGCGTGCTCACCCCGTGCTCACGCAGCCTGCGCCTGAGCTCGAAGTCGTCTGTGAACGCTACAGACGCGGCGTGTAAGGTGCAGGCCTCAAGAATCGATTCGTCAGCGTTCTGAGACGTGGACTCAGCCACAGTGTAGCGCGAACACATCTTCGACGCCAAACCGGCCCTGAGCCTGAGTTTACCGAACGGCTGAGACGCCATTCGGGCCAGCTCCTGTTTAACCGCCTCAGTGACCGCCAGGGTAAACGGCTGGCCAAGCACGTGCCCAATCATCTCTTCGAAGTCTATTCTTCTTTCCAGCGCATGGATGAGCCCGCTCGAATCTACGACAACCCTGACCGCTCTCAGTTCAGAGTGCCGTATCCCGTCAGCCGCCATTTGTCCTGAACCTTTCTGGCCAAAGCCACACGTGTACCCGGGTCAACCACGACGGGTCTGCTCAGCCTGACGTCCAAAGTAGACTTGCTCACCGATTTCACGACCGCGCTGGCTATGGCCGGCCCGACCGCGAGAACTATCTGTTCTCCTACTTTGATGGGGTCAAGAGCAGACATATCTCTTGTACCGACAACCCTTTGGAAAACATGCGCCTGAAGCGAAAGCTCGGAAGTGGGTTCGGGAAGCTGGCCGGCCACGCCTATCACGCTCCCCATAAGCGTATCAGCCTTGGTGATGCTTGGGTCGAGGTCCGTCTGTATCCCTATCAGGCCCCCTGGGTCCGCTGATTCGAGCGTCAGATCCTCGCTTTTGAGTCCTCTTACGACCGCCTTCAAAGGAGTGAAACTGGACTTGTTGTCCCTCCTGTAGCCTGGTAGGATTTCTATCTTGTCTCCTATTCTGACGACGCCGCTCAGCACCGAGCCTCCTACAACTCCGCCGGCGAAATCCTCAGGCGCGGTTCCTGGCTTGTTTATGTCGAAAGACCTCACCACGTAGACGCGTAGCGGCTTCGAAGTTTCGCGCACAGGCTCGGGGATCTTTTCAACCAGAGCCCTGATCAGCGCGGAAAGGTTGATTGAGCGTAAAGCAGAGAACGGTATGACGGGCGCGTCCTCCGCCCACGTGCCTTTAACCATCTGTTTGATTTCAGCGTAGTTTTGCATCGCCCTTTCCCTGGACACCACGTCCACTTTGTTCTGAACTATAACCAGATTGCGGACGCCTATTACATCCAGGGCGGCGAAGTGTTCGCGTGTCTGCGGCTGAGGACAGGTTTCATTGGCTGCGATCACGAGCACGGCGCCATCCATGATGGCTGCGCCGCTGAGCATCCTCGCCATCAGGACTTCGTGCCCCGGGGAATCGACAAACGAGACCGCTCTTACAAACTCCGTGTTGCTGCCGCAAACCGGGCATTTGGGCTGATTGGTGTAGGTTCCATCCTTGGGGCATCTGAGGAACGTGGCGTTGGCGAAGCCCAGCTTTATCGTCATCCCTCTCTTGATTTCCTCACTGTGCCTTGCCGTCCATACGCCCGTTAACGCCTTTACAAGAGTGGATTTACCGTGGTCTACGTGTCCAACCACGCCGATGTTCACAGTGGGCTTACGCTGAATCATGGACACTTGTGTCAGTCCTGATCCTTCTTCACGGAAACCACGTTGATCTGTACAAGAGAGTCGGTGATCTGGCTACCGCGCCTCAGAACCCTTCTTGCGCCTTCTTTGCGGTTCCTCGCCATCACACGTATCAGCGCTCCCCCCTGAATGTTCCTCGCCATAGGGAAGCCCGCGGAGTCGCTTCCCCCAGTGATCTTGAACCTGTGCCCCGGCTTACCTATCGTCGAGCCGTCGAATTCATCTCCTATTCTGAGCCCGATCAGGGCTGATGCTCCTTGGGCGTCGACGGTTATGGTTTCCGCCTTTCCGTCGGGGTATGATGCTACAACTTTAAACTCAGGCATAGATACATTTGGGCTGCTCAGTGTCTTTAAAGCTTATTTTACCTGTGGCCGCCCGACTCATCTGGCTTTCAAACTCTTTAGTTCCTCGAGTAGCTCGAGTTCTTCCGCGTCCACGTTTTCCCTGTACTTGGTTCTCATAAGCAGCGAATGTTCGTCGGGCACGTCCACGTAAAGTTTGTCTCCCTCCTGAACCTGTCTGCCAACCATGAGGTCGCTACGCACCGATATGGCCACGCTTTGACCTTTGGCAGCCGACTCAACCGGTTCTCCGTTGTACTGTATCTGCATGATTTTTCCTATGGCTTTACCTTCCGCGTTAATCAAAGGGTAGTCTGGTCTCAGTGTTCCGGCTTCTACTTCTACGCCCACTATTATCGGGTTGGCTCTCCTGAACACGTGTCCGGGAAGTATTTTCGCGCGACCCGGCCTGACCAGCGTTGACAGCTGCTGTGTCAGCATCTTCTGCTTTTCCTGTTCCATCCAGGCTGTGTAGCCTTCGATGATCTCGTAGATCAGTTTGCTTCTGAACACAGGAATACCCATGTTGGAAGCTTCGTCCTCGGCTCCCGGGGCGAACCTCACGTTGAAGGCAAGCACAACGCCGAGAAGAGGGTCCTCTTTCTTTGTCACAGAAGCTTCAAGCAGATCTCGCCTCGAGATGTTTCCGATGTCCGCGTAACGCACCGGAACATTGCGCTTGACCAGTGCGCCCGCTATCGCTTCAAGGGAGCCCAAGGCGTCCGCTTTGACGACGACGCCTTTCTTGTCCGATTTGATTCTCACGGACTCTATTTCGCTTCTGACCGCTTTTACAGCGGCCTCGGGACCGTCCAAGTAGACCACGAGCGGTGAGCCCGCTATCGCTGACTCAACGCCTGAGGCCACGATTTTGACGCCCATCGCCGCCGGAGCCTCCTCGATTTCGATGAACTTGGATTCACCGGGCTGGGTTACACCCGACCTGGGAACCAGAATCGTTTTGACTCTGGATACAAGCGGGGAATCGAAGCCGCCCACCACGAATTGGTCGCCTTTTCTTAGAACACCGTCGTACACTATGACGTCGAGGGTTGTGCCCAAGCCAGTTTCCTCTTTCACCTCGAGGACTATGCCTCTCGTGTCCTCGGGGTTGAGGGTTAGCCTGTTACGCAGGAAAACCTGGCAGAGGCCGGCTGCCATGAGCATGAGTTCCGGTAGCCCCTCACCTGTTACGGCGCTTACGGGGACTATCGCCACTGATCTACGGAAGTCGCTCACCCTGTCAAACCTGTCTGATTGGAAGCCGAGTTCCGAGAGTTCACCCACGAGTCTGTAGAGCAGCGTATCGAACGCTGACCTGGTCTTCGGGCTCTGTGAGTCTATGTCTGCTACAACATCCTTTTCGGGGTGAGGTTTCCATTCGGGTATCTTGTCCACCTTGTTGAAGGCGACGAGGAACGGGGTCTTTCTCTCTCTAAGAATCTCCAAGCTCTCCTTGGCCTGGTTTTCCAGGCCCCGTTCAGAGTCCACTACGAGTATCACTATGTCGGCGATTGAACCTCCTCTTTTTCTGAGGTTAACGAACGCTTCGTGTCCCGGCGTGTCTACGAAGAGCAGACCGGGAACCTCGAGTTTCACGTTATATTTCTTGGCGATGTTTCTGCTTGCTGCTTCAATCGTGCTGAGCGGAATGAAGCTTGCTCCTATATGCTGCGTTTGGCATCCGCGGACTCCGGATCATGCCCGCAGCTTCACGGAGCTGCACCATCGTTCCGCGTATCCTGTCGAGCAGCGTGGTTTTCCCAGCGTCTACGTGCCCCAGAACCGAAACTATTGGCTGTCTGAGCGGCAGTGGTTTCACCCCCTACTTGAGGGTCTATGGCTGCTTCAAAGAGATATAGGCGTTTCCAACAGCTGCTACCGTTTCCCGAAAACCAGTTCAAGCTCACGCACAGCGTTTTCGGGGGAATCGGAGGCGTGTACCACGTTTTCCTGGATAGAGTTGGAGTAGTCTCCTCGAATCGTGCCCGGGGGAGCCTCAGCCGCGTTCGTGGGTCCGATCATCCTTCTCACCGTCTGCACCGCGGAGGGGCCCTCGACTTCCAGCGCCACAACTTCTCCAGAGGTTATGAATTTTACAAGGTCTGCGTAAAAGGGCTTTGAGCTATGCACCTCGTAAAATTTCTTAGCCAGGTCTTCGCTGAACACGAATTTCCTTATCCTGGAAATATGGAGGCGTTTACGTTCAACCCTGAGTATCACTTCGCCTGTGAGAAGCGACCTGACGCCGTCGGGTTTAACCATCAGCAGGGTCTTTTCTTCGGCCGTAACGTTCACCGGCCGTGAATCTTAATGTATTTCTGCGTCCACTTCAGTCTCTGCGGGTTACGCTTCAGGTAAAGCATGTTCTTCTTACATTTCTGGGTGCAGAACCTGAGGATAGAGCTGTCTGAGCGCACGTAAAGTAGACCTGTGCCCGGCGGTATTTTCCTACCGCAGAAACTGCAGTTATAGGTGCGCACCATGTTCTATCAACGCTTCGTGGAAATCTTTCTGGCTTCGCGTTCGGTTTCCCTGAGCACCAGGATGTCTCCCACTCTGACCGGTCCAAGCACGTTTCTTGTTATCGTTCTACCCTTCATGTTTCCGTTGAGCACCCTCACCCTGACCTGGATGACTTCTCCGGCAACCCCTGTTCTGCCAACAATCGTCACAACTTCGGCCTGGTAGACGGTCTCTTGGTTCTGAGCGCTCAGCGTGTTTCACCATCTATTTTTGCTGTTTTAGCGCGGCCACCGTGTTGGCTATTTCCGCAAGAAGATCCTTATTCTGTAGTTCGGTCACGCACGCTGCTGCAGCCCCAACGTTAAGCGCAGCCGCTTCGCCCAGCTTCTTCTTATCGGATATGAAGACGTACGGGACTCTCTTCTCGTCGCATAGAAGCGGCAGATGGGCCACGACTTCGGGGGGCTGGACGTCTTTGGCTACGAGGACAAGCTTGGCTATGCCTCTCTCTATTGCTTTCGTCGTTTCGTTCGTACCCTTCCTGATCTTACCAGATTCCTGCGCGCTCTTCAGAGCCTGAAGAGCTTTTTCCTCGAGCTCAGGAGTCGTCTGATATGTTACATAAAATGGTGTAGACATTATGTTTCACGAGCCCTCATTGGAGGGTATGGGCGTAGGGCTAAGCCCAGTTTAAAGCTTTTTGGAAAAGGCCTAGAGCGGGGTGTACGACCGTGCGCCAGAGGGTTTGCAGGCGATGAACAGCCGCCGCATCCGCTTTCCTTTGCCCCGGTCTGGTTCGTTTAACTTGTTCCGCCACTTCTTGCAGAGCAGGTTGAAGCAAATTTGGTTCAGTCATGTGTGTAGATCATGTCGACGCGCCCCGGAAGACATGCGTCAACCGACGCGTACCCCATTCTTATGAGCTGGACAACTGTCCCCGACTTCTCCTGGCTTATCGCTGATTCGACCACGCCTTCGAGCACTGACATGTTCATTCCCGAAGCCTTGAACAACCGTGCGCTCGTCTGACCGTCTTTTGGAAGCCACTGCACGATTCCACGTCGCAGCCCTTCTGCTTCTTTGGCCTCCAGTGAATGCAGTTCCGCCTCTATTGTCGGCCCAGTCGAAGAAGTGACCTTCACGTTTGCTAGATCCATGAGTCTGACCACGCTACCGGTGGCGAACAGCTCTCTGTCCTGCGCGCTCACAGCCACCTCGAACACGCCGTCCGGCGCAGGAACCTTTATCGCCCTTGAACCCAGTGACGGTTTTCCAGGGTGCAGCGGGATCCTGGCCTCCAGTTCCGGGGCCGGGGACCCTTTCACTCTCAGCGTCACGGGGTCCACAACCATAAAGTATCTTTTGGCGGACGGTTCAACCAGCCTGCGGTTTATGCTCGCCAAGTTATCCCAGTTTATCCTTGCCTCGTTAGACTTGGCTCCTACCTCGACTATCAGGTCCACGAGCGCCTTGGGCTGAATTCCTCTTCTACGCAGAGCCATCAGCGTGGCAAGCCTCGGGTCATCCCAGCCCTGATGTTTGGAGGGGAAGACGCCTGCCATCCTGTCTGACGCCAGCGCCGAACGTATCTGGGATTTACTCAAAATGTATCCTTCCAGCTGCAGCCTGCCGTACTGCACCGACATGGGTGACGGTAGATGTAGGGCGCTCTGAACTTTGGCCTGAATATGGCTGTTCGTCAGATGTTCTTTACCTCTCAGAATGAGTGTGACGCCCATCAGCGCGTCGTCCACTGCTGTTGAAAAGTTGTAGAGTGGAAAAACAGTGTACTTGGAGCCGAGCCTGGGGTGCGGGTGGGTCTTCGTGTCTATGACGCGCGCCAGCGCGGGGTCGCGTAAGGCAGGGTTCGGGTCCGATAGGTCAGACTTCAGCCTGAGAACAGCCGCTTCCTCTGGGAAGCCTCCTGAGAGCATGCGTTCGAAGGCTTCTGACGAGTCGGGTCTGGCCCTGTGCGGGCAGCTTGTGCCGGCGTCCTTGTATTTCTTGAATTCGTCGCGGCCGCATTCACACACGTATGCCGCTCCCGACGCCACAAGCTTCCTTGCATACTCGTAGTAGACCTGGATTCGGTCCGACTGGATGAACTCTTGGTCACAGGATATTCCCAGCCAGCGCAGGTCCTGTCTTATCCAGTCGTAAGCTTCCAGTATAGGTGGCTTAACCTTGGGGTCCGTGTCTTCGAACCTTAAAAGGAATTTTCCCCCGTATTTTTTGGCGTACTCGTAGCTCAGAACCGCGGCTCTGAGGTTTCCGAGGTGAAGCGGCCCGTCCGGGTTGGGTGAAAACCTTGTGACAACACGTTCAGGACGGCCCGGTATGTCGGGTAGCTCCCCCTGTTCGCGTTCACGTCTTTGAACACGTTTTGTAAGCTGTTCTCTGACCTGTTCGAGCGCAGCCTTCTGGTCGTCGACGCTCAGAGCCGACGCCTTGGCGCACGCTTTTTCAGCGGCCCCGTAGGCTTCGCGTGGGTTTGCGCGTAGCTCAGGGTGTGCGCCGAGAAGCTTGCTTGCGACCGCCTGAACAGACGGTTTCCCGTTATGCTGCACCGCGTTCAGAAGCGCTTCCGCGTACGCCTCGTCTACGAGGCTTGGTCCACTGCTCACCGCATGCACCTAGCTGTTGCGTAGCGCCGCATACTCGGCCAGAGACGATAGAAGGACGCGTGCTTCTGTTTCCGGAAGCGTTGAAATCGACTCCGCGGCCTTTGCGGCGTATTTGAGCGACGTCTTCTCACACTCTGAGTCCACTCCTATCTCTCTTAGAAGCCCTATGGCGTCGTTAACCTCCCGTTCGGAGGCTGACAGGTTTCCAAGCGTCGACGAAAGTCTGGCCGCCTGAGACGGACTGCATCTTTCGAGCGCACATATCACCACCAGGGTTTTTTTGCCGCGTTTTATGTCGTTTCCAACCGGTTTGCCCGTGGTTTCAGGGGAGCCGAATGACCCCAGGTAGTCGTCTCTTATCTGGAAGGCGAGTCCAAGGTTCAGACCGTACTCTCGCAGGGCTTCAAGCTCGGGTTCCGTCGCGTGCCTGATGGAGGACCCGTTTCGTCCGCCTGCGATTCCGCCCATCACGGCAGAGCACTCGTAGAGGGCGGCTGTCTTCAACTTTATCATTTCAAGATACTCTGACTCGGAGACGTCGCGTCTGCTTTCGAAGCTCATGTCAAGGTACTGGCCTTCGTCCACGCGCGTAGAGGCCTCTGAGAGAGCTTCGACAACGCCTGCTCGGCCAGCGGCTTCTTCGCTTTTCACCGCGCTCCAGAAAGCCTTTGAAAAGAGGAGGTCGCCTGCAAGGATTGCGACGGGGTCACCGTACTTTTTGTGGACGGTCGGCTTGTTTCTTCTGAAATCGTCCCTGTCCATTATGTCGTCGTGTACAAGCGTAAAATTGTGCAGAAGCTCCACGCCTACAGCGGCGTAGACGGTTGCATCATAGGTTTCCCCGAAGAGTCTGCCAGCCTGCAGGGTCACGAACGGCCTCATCCGTTTACCGCCGAGAGACGGCATATACGAGGCCGCCTCGTAGAGGCCGGCGGGCTCACCTTTGAGCACCTCGCTCATACGAGCGGAAACCGTGCGGGCGTCTTCTGAAAGCCTCTCGAGTAGCAGGCTGCGAGCGTTCTCAGCTCTGGCGCTATTGGAACTCAAGTTTTTCAGGCCGCCTTTAACTGAAGACGCTATCCGCGACGGCTATTTTAGCTTGTTCAAAAAGACTGGCCCGAACTGTTCCACACCACTCTCGTACATTCCACTTGTCCGCGTTCGAGCGCCGCCGCAAGCCTGCCGGGTGAGTTGGCGTTCAGTATCAGGCACTCACATCCCTGGGACGCGGCGCGTAGCGCCTGCTCAACCTTGTAGGACATGCCTCCGGTTGCGTCAGAGGCGTTCGACTGGAAGCGTGTTGAACGGTCAACAACGGGCAGCGGTCGTTCCCCCTTATGTGGGGGATAGTTCAGGTAAACGCCGTCGGCTCCCGTGGCGTAAACCAGCATGGACGCTTTGAGCCTAAGCGCGAGTTCCGCGGCAAGCAGGTCGCCGGAAATTATAGCGAAAGCCTTCTCACGTACAAGGTACACGTCCCCGTATGTGATGGGTGTGAAGCCCGCTGAAAGAGCGAACCCCATAAGAGAGAAAAAGCTGGGGGAGAGGTTCCCCTGCAGGTCCAGCACCGCGCGGGGAGGTATGCTGAACGGCGCCATCCCTTCCTCAAGCATTCTTGCGCAGACCTCCTGGTTCAGGCGAACCATCATGTTAGCGGTGTAGGACGCGGCCCAAGGGTTCGACGCGGGCGCGCCTTCACTCACCCTGTAGCGTTTGGCCGCGGGGTGAGCGAACCCTCCTCCGCCGTGGACCAGAATAAGCCTGCTACGGAACGAAGAGATTTCCCTGAGAAGCCTGGTGACTGTATCCGGTTTGAACACGCCTTCGGACGACTTGTCGGTGATCACGCTTCCACCAAGCTTCACAACCACCGGGCCTTCCTTTGCTACCGTAGCAGACAACCGGTTTCACACCTCCTGTCCGTTTGCCTCGAACACCATTGAGGCATATCCCACAACGCTTTCCCTGTCGCCTGTGGCCTCTGCGCTTGTGGAATATTTTAGGAGGCGTGCGCGCGTAAGGCCAAGACGCTTCGCGGCTGAAACAACCGCAATGATGGGTCCAAGGCCGCATGCGTTCGAATCGAGTTCGTCCGCTTTACGGGCCACAGCCAGTTCGTCCATGGCTTCTATCTGCTTGAGCAGCTCCAAGTCCACTTCCCGCGCGTATCGTTCCGGAACATAGTGTGAGAAGTCTGATGAGGCTACAAGCAGCGTGCGCTCGCGCACCTGTGCTGCGCGGGCAAGGGTTTCGCCAAGTCTCATCATCGTCTCCACGCTTTGATCCAGTACGCAAACAGGTACAATGGCCGCTTCTTCTCCGTACACGTAGCGTATGAAGGGGAGCTGAACCTCTATCGAGTGCTCCAGCTCGTGGGAGGAAGGGTCAAAGTGTTCGAAGTCGTGTAAGATCACGGAAGCTGCTTCCGAATCCACGCGCAGGGAGCCTATAGGTGTCTCCCATTCCCCGTCTGGCCAAACACTCACATCTGAGCCGTAGCCAGTGTGGTTCGGCCCAACAACTATCACGGTTTCCGGAACCATCTTCGACACTGCATACCCGTAGGTGTATGAGGCAACGGCCCCCGAATACGTGTAGCCGGCGTGTGGTGCGATCGCCGCAAGCCTGTTCACATGCCGATGGCTCTGAGCGCCGCCTGAGCCGACTTCAGGTTTACCCGGGTTCCCGAACCCCAGGCTGAACGATCTTTCTATGTCTTTCAATAGCAGGGCGGGTGAAGAAGGGTAGAATCCGTCGGCCACAGCAGGCTTACGGTTCAAGCCTCTTCGCCGCGGCTGTTACAGCTTCTCGAAGTCTTCTGGTTTCACTGTCCACTCGGATGAAGGAAGCTCGCCTCTGACTCTGAGGAACTCTCTTGCCAGAAGCCAGTATATCACAGCAAGAGACTTGCGTCCCCTGTTGTTGGCGGGAATCACGTAGTCAATGTACTCCACTGGCGAATCCGTGTCACATACCGCGACAATCGGTATCCCCATTTCCGCGGCCTCCAGCACAGGCTGAGTCTCGTTCAGCGGGTCCGAGATCAGAACCGCGTCTGGCTCACGGTATGAGCTCAGAGACGGGTTGGTGAATGTGCCGGCTGTGAAGGCTCCTGTTAGCGCCACGCATCTTGTGTGAGCGCAGAACTTGACAACGGGGGCGTACGCGTTTCTTCTGAGTCCCACCGCCACAATCTTGTCTGGTTGAAACTGGGAGAGAAAGCGGCTGGCGTACCGAATGCGTTCGTCAAGCTGCTTGATGTCAAGGATGTAAACGCCGTCTCCCTGAGTGCCCTGAATGAATTTCGACATCAGTTTGGCTTTCCTGTTTGTGCCTATGTTCGCGTTACTTGTCTTGTAAAGGTCTTCTGGCGCAAGCAGGGCTTCCGCTTTTTCACTCAACGCCCTCACCCTGTGTTCCGGAACTCTTCACCACAGAGAACTGCATAACGTCGTCAACGACTTCGACGTGCGATATGAACATGCGCCTGCAACAGTATCTAACAATACCCATCGAGTCGAGGACGCTGGAAGGCGACTCGCCCGAACCCACTCTCTTCTTGTATTCCTCCCACTTGTTTCCTATGACCTTGCCGCAGGTAAAACATCTAACTGGGAAAAGCATCTTTTTCACCTGTACGACTTCTGGTACCTTCTGCGTGGACCTGGGCCACCGAACTTCTTTGGCTCGGTTCTCCTGGGGTCTCCGCTCAGTATGCTTCTGTCATATTCGTTCAGAAGCTCTTTGAGAGAGTCGGAGCCAGTATACTTGACTAAGCCGCGGCCTAGCGCGATCCTTGAAGCGTCAGCCTGACCCATAAGCCCTCCGCCTTTCGCTTTCAGATATATGTCCACGCGTCTTCTGAGCTGCTCCGGGATAATGTTTAGCGGCTCCATAATCCTCTGTTTGACCTGTTCGCTGGGATAGGCTTCCAGGGGGTAGTCGTTGAAAAACACTCGACCCGCACCCTGCCTGATTATCGCTCTGGCCGTGGCTCTTTTACGTTTACCTGAAACAACAACTTCAACCATTTCTTACAACACCCTTCCATCCGAACCTTTTGGATATTTTTTCAAGTGTATACGCTTTCCCCGATCCGCCTTCAGCCACTGCTTCCTGGACTCTGACGGCTGTGCCAGCAGACTGGGCGTGGGCTCCGATGTATACGCGTAGAAGAGAGAGAGCGTCCTTTCCTTTACGTTTACGCGCAGGAAGCATTCCCCTGACCGCCTGTCTGAAATACGCGTCAGGCCGCACAAACCATTTTGGAGAATACCTGAACGGGTTGATCACAGACCTCAGCTGAAGCTTGTGCTCCCACTCACGCTGTATCGAACCCCAGCTACCGCGTACAACGGCTTTTTCAATGTTGAACACGGTTACCCGTCGACCCTGCAGCAGCTGCTTGGCCACCACCGACGCAAGCCTGCCCAAAACGTGGCCTTCTGCGTCTATGAGTAACTCAGCTTCTTTGGTTTCATTCATTTGAGTATCACCACTCCAGTTGCTTCCGGGTTCTCTGATGCGAGCTGGCTGAGCTTTATCGCTCTACCGCCAACCTTGGAAATCTTGGCCGTGGCCGAATGCGAAAACGAGAGCGCGGCCACCGTCAGCGGCTTCGTCAGGTTGCCCTGTC
>JAVZLA010000038.1:0-14625 GCA_038883995.1 Thermoprotei archaeon
TCTCAAAGAAGACCTAGCAAAGAAAGGAGTGATATTCACTGACATTGATACGGCTCTCAAGGAACATGAGGATTTGGTCAAAAAGTATTTCGCCACGCTAGTTCCACCCGAAGACAACAAGTTCGCGGCGCTCAACAGCGCTGTCTGGAGTGGTGGAAGCTTCGTCTATGTACCAGAAGGCGTTGAGGTGGACGTTCCTTTGCAGGCGTATTTCAGAATCAACGCGCAGAGCATGGGTCAGTTTGAGCGGACTCTTATCATCGTTGAGAAGGGTGCCAAGGTCCATTATATGGAGGGCTGTACTGCGCCAATATATACCACTGACTCCCTTCACGCTGCTGTAGTGGAACTCATAGCCAAAGAGGGAGCACACGCCAAGTATACCACAATTCAGAACTGGTCTGGTGATGTGTATAACTTGGTAACCAAGAGGGCGTATGCGTACGCGAACGCCACCGTTGAGTGGGTTGACGCGAACATAGGAAGCAAACTTACGATGAAGTATCCGTCGATATACCTTGTCGGACCTGGCGCGAGAGGTGAGTTGCTGTCTGTCGCATTTGCAGGAAAGGGTCAACACCAGGACGCCGGTGGAAAGGTTATTCACTTGGCGCCCAATACAACCTCTAAGGTAACCTCGAAGTCTATTTCGATGAACGGAGGCAGGACCACTTACCGTGGGCTACTAAGGGTAGCTAAAGGTGCTTCTAATGTCAAGGCGAGCGTAAGATGTGACGCTCTACTCGTGGATGACAAGTCGAAGACGGATACCTATCCCTACAACGAAATCTTCGATAGCAGTGCAGCAACCTCGCATGAGGCTTCAGTGGGCAAAATAAGTGAAGACCAGGTGTTCTACCTGATGAGCAGAGGCATTTCGGAAAGCAAAGCTCTCACGATGATCGTTATGGGCTTCATAGAAGACTTTGCAAGGGCGCTTCCGTTAGAGTTTGTGGTTGAGCTGAACAAGATCATAAACATGGAAATGACCAACGCGGTAGGTTAGTCTCGCTTCGCTTGGAGGGGACTGATATCTCTCAGATTGAAGTATCCTATCTCGGAAAGCTAGAGATAACCTCGGTCGACGAGGCTAGTATCAAAGCTTTTTCAAGGGATCATAATGAGCCTGAGTGGCTCTTGGAAGAGAGGCTGAAAGCCTTCGAGGGCTTCAGAAAGCTGCAACCCGAAAGCTCACCGCTGTTCAGAAAGTATGTAGACCTAACCGGGGTTGTCTTGGAGGATTACGAATATCTGAACGGTGAGCGTTACTGCTCTATCAGTGACACCGGTTCATCGTCTGATGGTTCCACTGCGACGGGTTCCCGCTCAACCGGTGAAAACGCATCGAGAACGCCTATGGTCCAGGATCTTCACCAGGCGTTGCTGGAAAACGAGCCTCTGGTCAGGAAAGCCTACCTATCGAGATCTGTTAGGCCCGAAAGCGACAAATTTGCAGCTTTAGCCCTGTCAATGTTTGATTCAGGCGTCTTCATATATGTTCCCAAAGGATTAGAAGTTAATCGACCCGTTTCTCTCGAAGTTTCTTTGAACAAATCCAAGAACGCGGCAGTACACCAGACTCTGATCTACCTGGAAGAAAACTCTTCGCTAAATATTCTGCAACACGATCATTCAAAAGGTTCCAGAACATTGTTCCAGGACGTAACGGACCTGAACCTGTCCGAGGGGTCGCGTTGCTCATATTCGGATCTGAACGGCCTCGGAGAAGACGTGTTGGTTTTTTCAAACAGAAGGGCTTCCGTATGGAAGGACTCGAGAGTTAGCTGGATGCTCGCCCATGTCGGCGGAAGCGTTGTTCGCAGTCGGCTGGAGAGTGCGATGACAGGCGTGGGAAGCTCCTCTGAGACTATAGAAGTTGCCTTCGGTGACAAAGAGCAACGGTTCGACCTCGTTTCCGACATCATTTTTTCAGCCCCTCAGTCAACAGGAACCGTTCTTGCCAAGGCTGTTATGAAGGATAGTTCCAAGTCCATAATGAAGGGCACTATGGGCATACGCTCCGGCGCGAAGAATTCTAGGGCGTTTCTCTCAATGCACGCAATGTTATTGAGCAAGCTTGCGAACGCCGACGCAGTTCCTACATTGGAAATAGACACAAACGAGGTCAAAGCTACGCACAGTGCAGCTGTCGAACAGATGGACCAGGAGTCACTGTTCTACCTTACTTCCAGAGGAATCACTGAAGAATCAGCAAGAGAACTGATGATGTTTGCCTTCTTCGAAAAAGCTGTTGAAAGAATTCCCTCGTCTATGCTCAGAATAGCGCTTAGGGAAATGATAAGACGGAAATGGACCGGACAGCTGCTGACAAGTGAAAGTGGGGAAGACGCCTTTGAGGATGCACTCCAGTTCAGCCAAGAGGCGAAGCGATCCTCCGACGTATTCGAGGGCCACTACAAGTACAGGACTACTGTTTCAAGAGACTGAACCCAGTGCTCGTCAAGGTGTGCCCCGTCTCCCAAATTGCTGAAGATTCCATAAACCATTTTACGCTTGATGGGAAAGAGATCATCGTTACCTGCTCCTCAGGCGAATGCTACGCCTTCGACGGAGTTTGCACACACGAGTACGCCGAACTCTGGAAGGGGTTCCTCAGTTCAGGGATAATAACATGTCCTCTACATCTTTCTCAGTTCGACGTAAAGACTGGCGCCGTGCTTTCACCTCCAGCTGAAGAACCTCTAAGAACGTACCGGTGCCAGATCCTTGACGGATACCTGTATTTGGAAGTTTGACCCGTGATTGAAGCCTGGCTAACCTCGCCTCATTAACACGTATCTTCAGCTACGTTTAAATGACATAGGTAATAACTGGAATTTGATTTGGATGCCCTCTGTACTCAAAATAGTCGATTTGCACGCTAAGGTAGCTGACAAAGAGATACTGAGTGGTGTGAACCTAGAGGTGAAGCAGGGTGAGGTGCACGCCATAATGGGGCCTAACGGCTCTGGGAAAACAAGCCTGTCATATGTGATCCTGGGCCACCCCAGATACGTGGTAACAAAGGGGGATATTCTTTTAGACGGAGTTAGCCTTCTCCCACTTAAGACGGATCAAAGAGCCAAACTGGGCCTGTTTTTGGGGTTCCAGTATCCCCTGGAAATACCGGGCCTGAGACTTGGAAGCTTTCTCAGGACCGTGGCCACAGAAGTTAAAGGAGATAAAACTCCTATAGGACCATTCTATGCCGATGTCAAGAAGAAACTCGGCGAACTTGAGCTGGGAGACGATTTTCTTTCAAGATCACTCAACGAAGGGTTTTCAGGAGGAGAAAAGAAGCGCGTTGAAGTTCTACAACTCCTTACAATCAGGCCAAAATTCGCGGTTCTGGACGAAACCGACTCTGGTCTGGACGTGGATGCTCTTAAGACCGTGTCCGCGGCAATAGCGAGTTTTCGCGGCTCCGAAACAGGTATAATCCTGATAACGCATTACCAGAGAATCCTGAAGTATGTCAGACCCGACTTCGTGCACATACTGGTTGACGGGAAAATCGTTAAATCTGCAGGTCCAGAGCTTGCCGACGAAGTTGAATCCAAAGGCTATGAAATCTTCAAAGAGGCAACGGCGTAATCCACTAGAACAGGCTCGGCCTTTTCGCTCACATTATTCCGGTGGCGCCCAGGTTCCATTTGCAGCCTGGTGACCGAAATGCGCCAGATGCACTTCGGAATAAACGTTTCTACAAACCAGGGTTCCAAAACAGATGTGGCGAAGGTTCTCAGAAGCGCCCTCAGGCGCTCAAAGATGAAGAATGGAATAGCTCATCTGTGGGTTATGGCAGAAAACGCCGGATTCATCAAGACGGGTAGCCCCTTAGCTGTCGCCTCCAACATTAAGGAAGCCTCAAGAAGCGAACTCCAGCAATACAGGGCCCTACCATTCTTTTCCGAAAAACTGGTCACAGGGAAGATTCCGCTTGTTCTCTTCGAACTTGAACCTGGAAAACACAGAAGAGTGATACGGATCGTGCTGATTGGTGAATAGGCATCATTGGCGCGACAGGTATATGGTTCGCCTATCTGCTCGGCGTCTCTATTGCGGCGCCGCCTGGGCCGATAAACATCATGATGTTCAATGAAACCATAAGACATGGCCAACGCAGATCTGTCCAGATCGGATTGGGGGCGACAACAGCGGACTTCGTATTCTACCTGATCGTCTCCCAGTTCGGTAGATACCTGTTGGACGCGCAGCCTGTCAGGCTGATACTTTACTCGGCGGGTATTGTGCTGTTGGTTTACCTGTCGGCGAGATTACTCCAAGCCGAGTTCTCCAGCACAGACCGGGATTTCAGAGGTGCTGGGTACATGAAGGGTCTCAGTGTGGGTCTCACTAATCCTCTGCAGATAGGGTGGTGGACGGCTGTCGGATTACCTTTGCTTGCACTGCTCGGTTCGCGCTACTTCGCCGTCGGCTTCTTCTCGGGAATATTAAGTTGGGTCTACTCCTTTACAAAGGGTGTTGCATTGTACAGGACGAAAGTGTACAGCTACTTTGGGACGATATCTCGAGCGGCGGCGATTCTCCTTTTGCTCTTCGCGGCCTTTTTCGTCTACCAGCTTTTGCATATAATTTAGAAGGCGAGGTCGCCTTGTGGAATCTACTAGCTTAAATCTGTGTTATACGGTTCAACGACGAATGAGCCGGGGAATGTCTACGAGGTTGTTTTACCAGCACCCAACCAATTCGGCTGGTTTGAACCGGCGGCTTGGGCGTCAGTAGACCATGCGCTCCCTATCACTTGGAAACGGAGTAATGAATGTAAACTACGATGAGCACGGGCAAATAGTAGACCTGTACTTCCCGAACGTGGGCCTGGAAAATCAGAGTTCAGGGAATCCTCAACGGGTCGGCTTCCTCGTTGACGGGGCCTTCAGGTGGATGAGCAGCACACCAACCATCGTGGACTTCGAAGACAATTGCATGGCAGCAGCCGTCACAAGTAACATGGGCTCGCTTAAAGTGAAATTTACAGACTTCCTGGACAGAAGCGACCCCGTTTTGACCAGAATAATATGCTTCGAAAACTCGGGGCACAAAGAAGCGGAAATAAGAGTCTATCTTCATCACGATTTCTACATTTACGATAACCCTGATGGCGACACAGCGCTCTTTGATCCGAGCACAGGTTGCATGCTGCACTATAAGGGTCGACGCTATATCGCTGTGACCCTACGCGACCATACGGGGAGAATCTTCGACCAGTACGCGGTTGGTAAAAAATTCAGAAACGAGGCCGGCATAACTGTGAACGGAACCTATCAGGACGCCGAAGACGGTGTGCTGTCTTCTAACCCTATTCAGCAGGGAGCGGTGGACTCGGTGATTTCTATCGCAGTAAACGTGGCTCCTCTGTCTCAGGTAAAAATGTACTCTTGGATAGTCTGCGGCCGAAGTTACAATGAAATCAGAAAACATGTGGCGGGTCTTAAGCCTGCTAAAGCGGAACATGAGTTTGGAATGTCTCTGGCCTACTGGTCAAAGTGGCTTGACTCAAGGAGACGAGTCCAGATTCCTCCCAATTTAGAGAAGCTTTACCAGAGGAGCCTGCTTCTGATAAAGTCCCAGGCAGACAAAAACGGGGCTCTCGTAGCAAGCACGGATTTCTCTATTCAAAAGGGCTCTCATGATAGCTACAACTATGTGTGGCCTCGGGACGCCGCCTACGCCGCGAACGCGATGGATATTGCGGGATATCCTTCAGTTTCTCTCAAACTGTTCGAATTTTTGAGCCGCGTAGTCGAAAAGAACGGATATCTGATGCAGAAATACAACCCCAACGGCACTCTTGCCAGCAGCTGGCATCCCTGGGTCTACGATTACCCTCGTTACCTGCCCATACAAGAAGACGAGACCGCTTTGACTGTCTGGGCTGTAGCCGAGCACTACAGGCTGTACAGAGATGTGGATAAGATCGCACCATTTTACAGAAGCATTGTTGTTCCAGCATCCAAATTTATTTTGAACTACATGAACAAGGGACTCCCTTCCCCTACTTACGACCTCTGGGAGGAGAGGTTCGGCGTTCACATACACACTTGTTCGACCGTGTACTTGGCGTTAAAGGGTGCTTCTCTCATGGCCGCCGAATTGGGTGACCCGGAGTTCTCAGAATTGTGTTCTTCTTCTGCAGAAAGCCTCAGGCAGAAGGTGCTGACCGAAATGACTGTGGAAGGAAGGTTCGTACGCAGTCTCAAGGTGAGTCGTACGGAGCCCGAGTTTTCAGCCGATCTGACAGTTGACTCGACCATACTGTATCCGATGCTGGCAGGGATGGTTGAGCCAGATTCCATTCTAGCTGAAAAATCTGCTCTGGAAGTTGAACGAACTCTGACTACTCCTGTCGGAGGAATAGCGAGATACGCTGGTGACGCATATATGCTTCGTAACAGCGGCTCGTTTCCCAATCCTTGGATTGTAACCACACTTTGGCTCAGCCAGTACAAACTGATCAGAGGCAGAAGTGAAGACAGACTAAGGGCTTTGGACTTGATGGAATGGGTTGCAAAGCAGGCCCTTCCGAGCGGTGTGTTAGCTGAACAGTATGATTCCGAAACCGGGAAGCCGACTTCTGTCTCTCCTCTGACATGGAGCCATGCGGAATTCATCCGTACCCTATTTCTTCTACGTTAGCCTGACATTGCTTCAGAACGGCGGCGCATAAGTAGACCAGGTATGCAAGTTCACTGGTGGAAGACTAGCGGTGGTAAGCTTATATGCAGTGGGAGGTGAACGGATATGGTTGCGCGATGGCGCTGGCATACGTGTTGGTGAACACAGAAATAGGCGGTGAAGACGAAGTGCTGAACGCAGTGAAAAGTATAGATGCGGTGAAAGTTGCCAACGTAGTGTACGGGGTATACGATTTGGTGCTCATGGTAGAGGACCCTGAACTTGACAAGCTCAAGGAAATAGTTACTAACAAGATTCGTAAGATTCCTAAAGTTAGATCTACGTTGACAATGATAGTTGTCGGCTCCCAGTAGACCGGTTCCGCCACGCTTATCAGTCCACCGAACTGTATTTTGAATATGCCACTAGATTTCAGGACGTTCTTTGACTACTATAAGCGTGAGAGGGCTAAGCTGTTTGAAGAAATCTCGAAGATGAGCGAAGAAGATTTCACACGAAACCGTGAGCTCAGTTTTAACAGTATAAAAGATGTCCTTGTCCACACCGTTATGGTTGAAGACAACTGGCTCCACTACCGTGCCGCAGGACTAGGAAACGAAACTTCCAAAAAGTTTCAGGATTTCAAAACCCTAAATGATGTGGTCGCCTACGCCCAAGAGGTTGACAAAAAGACGGAGCTCCTGTTCAGCAGACTAAAGGAGACGGACCTATCCAAAGTAGTAGAACGCACTTATCCCGACGGGAGAAAGACATCGTACCTTCTGGGGCAAGTGCTATACCATGTTCCCATCGAAATCATACACCACTATGGGGAAATTTTTGCGGAATTTTGGAAGATAAACGTGGATGCCCCATATTACTCGTATCTTGCGTTCGCCAAAGAGAAAGGATTTGAAGGCTAAACGCTAACGACAGCTCATAATCGCCAGCACAGAGAACAGTTTAGCGGCCAGTGCGGACGTTGAGCCATTGTCGAAAAGAGGGTTAAGCTCGTTTATATCGAATCCCACTATCGTTCTACCCTTCAAAGCATAAAGCAGCTTCAACAGCTCTCTGCTGCTAAGACCAGCAGGCTCTGGATTGCCTACACCCGGAGCGTAAGCGGGGTCCACCACGTCGAGGTCTATCGATATGTATACTCGATCTATTCCGTCCATTGCTTCTGCATACAACTCCGGGTTCTGTTCCAAATCGTACACGTTGACGACTTTAACTTTGCCAGCTATGTCCTTCTCCTCTTGAGTCGTGCAATGGGAACCCACGTGCACAACCTTTTTGAAACTGCTTTGTTCAAGGAGCCTTCTGAGCCAGGTACCGTGACTGATCTTTAGACCACATAGTTCAGTTCTGTAATCCAAGTGTGCGTCGAACACCAGTAGGCCGGAGTCTTGGAAGTTTCTCGCAGAACCCAGCGCCAAAAGGTGTTCTCCGCCCACTATTCCCGGAATCTGGTTGTTTTCTTTGATTTCGCCGGTAACTTTCGAAACCGCTTCTATTACGAACTCCGAGTTATAGTTGCGCACAAGGTCTCCTGCGTCTATTACTGGAAGAAATTCTGCTGAAGCCTGTAAGTAGTGGTCGTCGACTTCGATGTTAAGGTACGCGTTCCTGAAGGCGTTTGGCCCTTCGCGAGTACCTGGCCTATACGAGGTCGTTGAATCGTATGGCACACCGAACATCACCAGACGAGCATCTTTACCGGGTTGGCTGAAAGTTATGAGAGGCGACTTAGTTAGGTAAAGTTCCCTGTAACTCATTTTCAGCCGCACGCGCGACAAAAGATATAAGCCTGATGTGGGCTTAGGCGTTCTCTTCCCAAAGATGCAACCGCTTTCTAAGGCTTTGAAAATGTGTTTGTTTGAGTCTTTCCAGAAGCTGGGCCACCCTCACTGCGTGACGATAGAAAGATCAATCCCCTGATGATCTTTTTTTCCAAATCTAACCCACTGCGAGAATTTCGTTAAACTTTAATCATTCAGAGCGAATAAAAAGGCGTGCGGAAAGCTGATTACCTTAAGCTCACCGCTTTGTTTACTTTACTAACAGCGTTCTTGCTGCTGGTTGGATTCGTAGTCGGATACTACTTGCTGGGGGCGCCCGCCGTAGATGTTCTGATAGGGATGCTTGTATTGTCGCTGGCTGTTAACCTTGTATCCTACTACTACGGGCCTTCAATGATACTGCGACTAACCAGAGCACGAGTCCTGTCCCCCAGAGACTCACCCGAACTTTTCAAAATTGTTGAAGATCTCTCGACCAAGGCAGGTATAAAGCGCCCCGTAGTCGCCATGGTCAATGAGACCCAGCCAAACGCTTTCACCGTTAGCAGAAGTAAAGGGAACTCAGTCATAGTTGTGACAAGCCAGCTCCTTTCAACAATGAATCCAAACGAATTGGAAGCCGTCATAGGGCATGAAATTTCACACATAGTTCACAGAGATACCACAATTGCCACTACGGCGGCATCCCTGGCCACAGCCGTAACCTACATCGTGGATTTGGCGATATTCTCTTTGCTTTTCGGCTCGAGCAGAAGAAGCATGGGTGCAACTGGTCTGGCCGCCGTGATCTTGGCTCCTCTCGCCGCGGGGATGGTTCAGCTCGCGATTTCAAGAAACCGCGAGTACTACGCTGACGATGGAAGCGCAGAGTTGACGGGTAGACCTGATTGGCTTGCGGGTGCGCTCAGAAAAATTGAGCTTTCCATAAAGCGTGGCCCGGTACCCAATGTCCCACAGTCGTCTGCCTCTCTCTGGATATCTAACCCGTTTTCCGGCGGCCTTTCTGAACTTTTCTCAACACATCCCAAAACATCGAAAAGAATACAGCGCCTAGTCCAGAAGGCCAAAGCAAACGGCTTGAGCGTAGACGCGTATTAAAAACGGTTTGATGCTTCTGAATTTTACAACCAACCTGAAAACTGTCTGACACGCAGAGGCTTAGCGGCTACAGCGCCTGTAGCCAGCTGCCTCACAGCAGCTTCGCCAGCTCAGACCGCCATTTCTGAGCTTGCCAGAAGATGGTCTCTTATTGACGACATCTCTTTAACAGCCCAGTCTCCTTTGCGATTGTCGTGCACAGCAAGAGTAACTTCGAGTTTCCCATTTCTTTTGCTAAGTGATATCTCTATAACACCATCACCCTTTTGTCTTGCAATATGAACGTGATCTATTACTCCAAGCTTGTTAGTGAAGAGATTGGCCTGCGCGTCGTTCTGAAGACACCATTTTCCAACTTCTTCAATAACCTGTTTTTCATTGAATTTTTCGAAAAATAAGGTGTGGCTTATCAACTTATAGAGCGGAAAGAAACTTATCTGGCAAGACTTAAAGTTTTTCCGAAGCAGAGGCGTCCTACCTTTCCCGCCACTTAACCCTGTTTGCTGCTATCGCAAGCAGTACGACCGAGTAAACGGCCATGCCTAGGGTGTACAGAAGCGGATTAGAATGTGACAGGCCTATGACAGCCCTGATCGTTTCTGCTGAATAGGTGGTCGGCACAAGAAACGCAATAGGCCTTAACGCGGAGGGAATATAGCTCAAAGGATAGTAGACTGGAGGAACAAAGGAGAGCAAGACAACCAGCACAGGAGAATACGTCCAAAGGTCTCTTGGGTCCCGTGCGAAAGTCGATATGACGAATCCTATCGCAGATATCGTCACCCACGTCAAAAAGAGAGACACGGCCAAGTACAGTGTCCCAGTTAGATTTACAGCGTGGAAGTGGTACAGAAGTCCCAGGAACACCGCGAGCCCCACTAAGCCTGTTGCGAGTTCCGAAAGCGCCACCCCGGCGACGTATGAGGCAGGGGACACTGGTGACGCCACAAACATGTCTTGGGTTTTGAGCATCAGACGTGCGAAGGCGGCGTCGGTTTCAATGATGATGCTGCTGCTTACAACTACAGACAGTAGTCCTCCCACAAGTCCGTAAGTGGTAGCTCGAGGTCCTCCGAAAAGATATATGAAGAAAAGTATGGACAGAGGTGTAAGCGCAACGCTCGTCACTATGAAAGGTGAACGTTTGATCGCCAAGTAAGTGTTGAACCACACAAGAACGAACACTGTTCTGAAACTGTTGACCACTTTATTCTTCATTCGCAGCATCTCCACCGACTAGAGAAATAAACACGTCTTCTAGGTTAACCGGCCTAACGGTTGCCACCATGTTTTTGTCAAGCGCTTCCTCGACGAGTCTCTTACCCGACTGCTCATCGGTGAACACTCTGACAGTGCTACCGTTTCCGACCACTCTTCCATAGTCTCGAAATCTGAGATCTTCATGTCGGCCGCTTACCACAACAGTAGTGGTGGCGCCCACCATACTCTTGAGCTCCAAGGGTGTTCCCTCGGCAATTTTGACGCCGTTATCTATTATGACAACCTTGTTAGACAACGCCTCGGCCTCGTCCATATAGTGCGTTGTTAAGAAGATCGTTGTACCCTCCCTTACCATTGTTCGTACAACATCCCAGATTTTCATCCTGGCTACAGGGTCCAATCCTATCGTGGGTTCATCAAGAAGCAAAAGTTCAGGCCTCGGAGCTATCGCCATGGCGATCATCGCTCTCTGCTTCAGTCCGCCTGAAAGAGTGGTTGTGATCTTGTTTGCATACTTTTCGAAGTCAAGCTCCTCCATCACCTGTCTTGCCCTAGTCTTTGCGTCAGAAAGGCTCCATCCCCTGACTGCAAGGTACATGACAACGTGTTCATATGGGGTTTGCAGACCGTATGGTCTGGCTTCCTGTGGGACAATCGAAATGCGCTTACGGATCTCGCTCAAACCTTTTTCAAGCTCGTAACCGAGAACATTCACAGAACCGGAGGTCGGCTTCATAATAGTGGAGACAATCTTTGTAAAGGTGGTTTTGCCCGCACCGTTTCTGCCGAGCAGACCAAGTACCTCTTTTCTAGGAGCGGAAAGCGAGAGATTGTTAAGCGCTCTACTACCGTTCCCATAGATCTTGACTACGGAATCAGCTTCAACTGCCAAAGACAACTTTTTAGCTGCCTTGCCACTTCCGGAATATTGGCTTTTTGGTTCCTCGTCAGTCGGATCCTATGGTTCCATTTGTGTCGACGGTAAAGACGGACACTTAGTTTACATTTTCCTTAGCTGTGAAGCAGACCAGTCAACACGTGGATACACGGATTCAGCTCACGAAGGCGCCGCTTCCTTGTGGGTAGTGAGGTCACACTACGGACTGGGCTCTCCATCGAACCAACCCAGAGAGCCGCCTGCAACGTGCCTTCGGTAAAGAGATGAACAACGATGTTTTGGGGTAAATACTTAAAGCAGACCATATATGGCCAAAACATCGCATCAAAGGATAATGCAACCACTGCCGTGAACCCTCAAGGGGAGAGACAAGCCACTCTATTGATAGTGGCCAATTCAATGGACTTCTTTTCGTCAGGGTTCAGGGAAGTGATAGTTCCACTCTACCTGTATTCATCTGGCCTGAGCGCTGTCACGGTGGGAATCTACTACACGATCAACTACCTTGTGAGCACACTGCTGAGAACACCGTTTTCGATGATCGCGGACTCTTACGGCAAAAAACCCATGATCATCGCTGGTATGATATTGTACGGGCTCAGCGGGGTAGTTCTGTCTGTTCCCGCCACCATGTTCACAGCATATCTGGCTGGAACCGTGAACGGTCTTTCCGGAGGGGTGACCAGTTCCTCAATATCTTCAACGATCGCGGAAAAGGCGTCTACTCCAGAGCGAAGAGACCACCTTTTCGCCCGCAGTTCTTCGCTGACAACTCTTACAACGGCCTTCGGAGCGCTTGCAGCTACCGTGCCCGCAGTTTTAGCCTCCGAACACATGACTACGCTTCTGATGGGTTACAGATACCTCTTTATGCTACAATCAGGGATAGCAGCGATAGCCGTTCTGACAGTTTTGTTCGGATTAAGCGAGGAGGTGCATGCCAAGGCACGCACGTTCAGAGAAGTTTTCAGGCTGCCCAGGCAGTCGCTTCCAACGGTTCTAAGGCTCTCCGTTCAGGGAGCTGTCGGATTGGGAGCCGGAATCGCGCTGCCTCTGCTCCCAATCTGGCTTAGTCTAAGGTTTCATGCAAGTTTAGCGGATATTTCGCTTCTTTACTTTGTTTCAAGAATAGCCTTAGGCTCTTCTGTGCTTCTGGCTCCAAGAGTGTCAAAGATCAAAGGCAGGGTTTTCACAATCTCGTTCTCGCAGTTTGTTTCCGGAGTCTTTTTCCTGCTAATCCCTCTTTCTCCAAACTTGTTGGTCGCGTTCATACTTCTTATAGCCAGAAGTGTGACAAGCAACTTTAACGACCCTATTCTCCGTTCGTTTATAGCTAATACGGTGCACCCGAAAGAGAGGACGACGGCGTTCAATCTCGTGCAGACAGTGGACTCGGTGCCTCGTTCAGCCGGACCTTATCTGGGTGGCACCTTGATCAACGCCAGTGAACTTGCAGCGCCGTTCTATCTTGCGGGTGCACTGTACTGCTTTTTCTCAGCTTCGTTCTACTTCTTGTTCAAAAAATGGAGCCCCAGTTACGCTGACTCTTCCAGTCAGGGCGCAGGCTAGTCACTTTTCTCTAAGGAAAGGTTGCCGGATAGAACTACTTATTAAGAGGAGCCTTGATGAGAGTAGGTGGATCGGACCAAGATATGGCGAATGTTGTCGCTTTGGTCGTTGAAGGATTTATCGTAATAATCGTGCTTGCCATAGCGCTAAGCGGTATAAAGATTCTGAAAGAATGGGAGAGGGCGCCACTTCTGACTCTTGGCAGATATCGGGGGCTTAAGGGTCCTGGAGTCATTTATGTGACGCCCATAATAAGCAAGGTTCCGTTCATAATATCAACCAGACTTCAGACAGTTTCTTTCAAAACGGAGCAGACTTTCACCAAAGACAACGTCCCCGTCGTAGTGGACGCTGTAATGTATTTCATGCCCGTTGACCTGCAAAAGGTTGTTCTCGGAGCTGAAAACTATGTGCTTGCAACCCAGCTCGCCGCGCAGACCACGCTTAGGGAAGTCATAGGGCAGGCGGCTTTCGACGAGCTTCTGACAGAACGCGAAAAAATAGGGACATTCGCAAGAGGAATAATAGATAGCAAGACCGAAGCTTGGGGAATCAAAGTTACCTCGGTCGAAATACGAGACGTGGCCGTACCTCCCGCGCTGCAGGAGGCTATGTCCCGTCAGGCTTCCGCGGAGCGTGAACGTCGCGCTCGGGTAACCCTTGCCGTCGCCGAGTCGGAGGCTGCACAAAAGATGGTTGAGGCTGCGATGCAATATGAAGGCAAGGATCGAGCATTTCAGCTACGCTGGATGAACATAATATATGAACTGGGACTTCAGGGCAGAAGCACAGTAATCATGATACCTTCAAATGTTCCGGCGGTGGGAGCCCAAGGCGGTTTCCCCCCTGTTGGCGTATATGGTATAGGAGAGCTGGGAAACATTCAGCCGACCCAAGGGCGAAAGGATAAATCTGACTAGAGCTGACCCCGCATCTTGGATCAGATTTCCGCGACAGATCTGTTAGAAGGCCATTAACCGTCGACGAGGAAAAATATTTGTTGCTTTGGGAACAACCCCTAACTTCCGACCTATTTACCCCACAATAGTGGTTCCGAACCAATACCGTTTTAAAGGATCTCCCGGTAACTGGGGGCTCGTTGAACCGGTCTGCTTTGTGCTTGGAGTTAACACGGGACTTTGAACCAGATGCTCCCCCTTGCATGTCGTGCGTTCTGCAAGACTCATTCCTATGGCGCTACGTCACGGTGCTTCCTCAACATTTCTTTGGTCGGGGTGCATCTTGGTCACACTCGCTCGGTGCAAGAGACTGTTGGCCGGAGAACAGGCGTGCTGTTTTACCCATATGTGGAGGGCCATAGCCTTCGGAGATGTTATACACGTCAGTTGTTCGTAATCCTGGTGATGTACTGGTCAGCGTTTCGAACTCACCTTTTACAAA
>JAVZLA010000039.1:0-14499 GCA_038883995.1 Thermoprotei archaeon
GAGCCTTCACCCGCATTATTGGAAGACATTGGACCCCTCATATGGCTCTTTGATTTAAGGACTCTTGTCGTTGAAGTTTGTCAAAGGGCATCTGTAGAAAGCTTCCATATTTTCTGCCTGACTTATGGTAACAGAGTGCGGATTTTCCGTTGTGCATCACTCACTAAATGGTGACTTCCAGTAAACACGCATCTGTTCTAAGTGTAGTTTATCGTGACCAAGTATTCTGCACAAGGCTCAAACACACTAAGGTTGAAGACGAGAGGCCTGATTCAAACAGGCTGTCGCATACTCATATATTAGCCCCCAACTGCAAGAAACAAATCAGATGAGCCTGCCTCATGACCTTCGAAACCATCCTTTGGAAAAACAGAGCAGGAATCACAAAAGGCGACGAACCACCCCATTTTCCTGACCTAAATATGGATCAGATGGTAGATGAGGTTGTTAAGAAATTCAACAGGCCTGAGCTTAGAAAGTTCTACTATACAGCCTTAAAAAACAAAGAAGACGTGGAATACAGACAGGCCATTCTCGTTGACCTTAGAAATGAAAGAGTGCTTGAGGCCTTTAGAGTCTTCTCGAAGAGTATGGAGTCAGCGATAAGACTCTTACAGGAAGCAGAAAAACAGTACGAATTCCAAAGGGAAGGATGGTTTCTCGAAGGAATCCGGCGCTATCTGGATTCGGTTCTGGAACTCTACAGTACGTTAGGCTCACTTCCAATAAACTCGGAAGGCCTGCTCAGTTTCAGAAACTACTTGGAAAACTACATTACTTCGTCGGAATTCACTCATGCCCGAAAATCAGCCGAAGATACTCATCTTCAACTTGCTCGCCTCAGTTTCGAAATGGTTCTGGGTAACGGGAAAATCACTGTGAGAAAGGCTTCTGGCGGCGAGGATTACAGTAAGAAAATTGAATCTCTGTTCGAGAAGTTCAACGAGGATAGCGATTCCAGAATACCGAAACAAAAAGAAGTTTCCGAGGCTAACCATGTCGAAGCCGCTATTCTCTCACTGCTTTCCAAAATTTTCGCAGAGGAGTTTGAGTCATTGAAAAACTTCTACACTAAGCTGAGAGAATTTCCTGACAAGGTATTGCTCAGGTTCATAGACGAGCTTCAGTTCTACCTCTCTTATCTGGATTACATTGCTCCTCTCGAGAAGCGGGGCCTGAAATTCTGTGTCCCCTCCGTTTCGGACGAGCATACACTTCTTTGCCAGGACGGTTTTGACGTTGTTTTGGCGCACAAACTCGCGGAAGAAAACAAAGATGTCGTGACAAATGATATTCAGCTGAGTGAAAAGGAAAGAATAGTAGTGATTACGGGAGCGAACAGCGGAGGTAAGTCGACGTTTAGCAGAATGGTTGGCCAGATCCACTATCTTGCAAGTTTAGGTCTGGTTGTGCCGGGTAGCTCTGCGTGCTTGCAACTACCGGACGAAATTTTCACTCATTTCGAAAAATCCGAAGACGTTGAAAATCTACGTGGCAAGCTGGAGGATGACATGGTAAGGATAAAGCGGATCCTGGACAACAGTACGTCTCGTAGTCTGATCATAATAAACGAGATGCTGAGTTCCACAACCGCTCATGATGCATACTTTATTGGGCGTGAAATACTTGGTAGAATAAGTGGAATTGGAAGCCTGTGCCTGTATGTGACATTCGTAGACGAACTCGCCGATGTGCCTGGATCGGTTAGCATGGTGAGTCTAACGGACCCGTCTGACCCGACAAGAAGAACTTACAAAGTAATCAGGATGAAGCCAAATGGAAAGGCATACTCTTTTGCTCTTGCGAAGAAGTATCGGCTAACCTACGAAGACCTGTTAGTGAGGGTGCGAAAATGAAGACCTTCCTAATGTATAAGGATAGAAGCCTTGACCAGAGTGGTTCCTTGGCAGATGGTTCCGCGGACCTGTTAAAAGATCTGGGCTTTGAAGTGATTATTTCCTCAATGAGCAACGGGAACAAGTTTATCGAGGAAGTGTCGAGAAAAGCTATGGTTCAGCTCGTAACCGATTCCGAGGACCTTGCATATCGCCAAGAAGTGATTAAAGATGCCCTAGAAAATTCCACACAGATAATCGAAATGTACAATATCCTTACTTCCGCCGTTGAAGAGGCCAAAGAGAGATATTTTTGGGCCAGCGTCTCAAAGCCGGAGTTCGTCTTACATGAGTCCGTTGGAATAATAAAAATCTTCGTGGACGCCCTGGAAAAGATCAGAAACATCCTCGACTTGAACGTCTCGAAATTCAGGTCTCAGGGTTTCACTGGGCTCCACAAACTTGCAACCGAGGAGTTTGGCGCGGACTACTGCAGTCAGGTTACGCAGCAACTTAAGAATCTGGAGTTTTCTTCAGGCATACCTGTAGAAGCCAGACTTGGGCCAGGAAACCTGATAACATCATACAAATTGATAAACCCGGAGGAAAATGGTGGTGGCTGGTCATCTGTTTTAAGCCTGAGGAAGAAGGGGAAACAGTACACATTCACGCTTCCGGACAGAGATGAGAGCGGCGCGGAAATAATGGGAACCATGAGGGCTAGAGCGATTCATGAGGTTGCCTATGTGCTAAAATCGGCTTCGGAGCACGTTCTGAAATACATTGATTCTCTTAGATCGGAATTGGCCTTCCTTGTGGGGGCTATCAACCTGTACGCAAAGACAAAGGAGATAGGCGTTCCAACCTCTTTTCCGAACCCTGCACCAAATTTGTCTGCGACTACAAAGTTCAGGAATTTGGTAGACCTTGCGCTTGCATTGAAGAATGGAGGTAAAACTGTAGGTAATGACCTGACAAATGAGGGCAAGCCGTTGATAATAGTGACAGGAGCAAACCGTGGCGGGAAATCCACCTTTCTGAGAAGCTTGGGTCAGGCGCAGATTATGATGCAGGTTGGAATGTTTGTAGCTGCAGATGAGTTCAGTTCTTCGATTTGTAGCTCAATATTCACCCATTTTAAACGCGAAGAGGATGCGGGCATCAGGATGGGAAAGTTCGAAGAAGAACTCTACAGATTGAGTCAGATTGTCGACAACCTGAAGCCTGGTAGTCTTGTTTTGTTCAATGAATCGTTTTCATCGACCAATGCCGTTGAAGGAGCAAGAATAGCTGAACAGGTTATCGATGCACTCATCAACCTAGGAGTCAGGGTTGTTTACGTTACGCATATCTTTGAACTTGGAGAGATCTACAGAAATAAGAATCCTGAGGGTACTCTTTTCCTGAAAGCTGAAAGGAAGGAAGATGGCACTAGGACGTTCAAAATTATACCGGGATTCCCGTCTGAAACGAGTTACGCGATGGATGTTTTCAGATCGGTGTTCAATGAAAGTGTATAGGAGAAGCAGCTCAGCAACCGGCATCAGGCTCGTGGTCGATAGAAGCCCCTGACCACATTATTCTGTGGAAACCGAAACACCTAGCCATGTTGTTAACCGAAAATGGGGCCGGCGAGATTTGAACTCGCGATCGCCACCGCCCCAGGGTGGAATCCTGGTCCAAGCTAGACTACGGCCCCTGCATACCGTGCAGCCGTTCTGACAATAAAAGCGTTGCCCGCTAAACGAGGTTCAAGGTTGGGGAAAGGTTAATCCATCGGATAGCGATAACATACACTTATGCGAAGCCAAATCGTCGCCTTGGCGGTAATTTTGGTTGCACTGATATCTGCGACTCCGCTGGCCTATGCGTCAACTGTCCACTACACGCTGAACCCTAAGTCCAAGAGCACTGTGATTGACGCCGTCACGGAGGTTGTTGCTGTCCTCAAGTATCCGTCTAACTCGGTGTTGGAGCAGGCGTTGAACGGTTCAGAGTACTCCCTTTCGGCCACAGGAACGGCTTCTTCGTCTTCACCAAATGTGCAGGTGATGGAGCAGGCTCTCTCCAACAGGGGGCTGAATCTGAGTGTGCGTCAGATGAACATCACGTTCGCTTTGACAGCGCACGGAAACACGACGACTTTCGTGATCAAGAAAGACGTGTCTGTGTCTGCCCTCGTATACGGGACTTTTAACGTATCAAAGGGCAAGCTTGAAGCCAATCTGGCGTGGAAGGCCTTCGACGTCAGGTCAAAACTGTATGTCCCGTTAGAAGACGGGGAAAACGTGGACGTGAACTATGTTGGCTCGTCTGTTGGAGCTCTGTTCGCGGGTAAATCATTCCTTCTCGGCGCCCTGGTGCTAATGTTCCAGCATACACGTGCTTGGGATGCCTCAACACTTAATTTCTCAGTTTTGAACAGTCCGCTGAGTACCTGGACACGTAACTATGATTCATCTACCAATACGACTACCTTCAGCAAGTCTGTGTCACGGAACGTTGAATTCAGCGCCTCCTATTCGTCTCCTGAGGGCAACTATTCTTTGACCATCAGCTACGATCCATCTTCCACCGTAACGGTTCCAGGATATGCAACGGCTAGCGGCAACACCCTCGTCATCTCTGCTTCACCTGCACCTCAGCTTGGACTCGAGTTCGGCGCCGTGGCTGTGGTTGTGATCCTAGTGGTCGTTGGCGCGGCATTCTACTTCTCAAGGAGGCGCTGACCGGGTTACTGTAGGGCGAAGCGCTTGGGCAGCTACCTTTGATCCATAACTTTTTTAATTCTTTCAAGAGCCTCCTGTAGAGCCTCCTCTGATGAAGCGAACGAGAAACGAACGTAGTTACTGCAGCTTTTTCCAAAAGCGCTTCCCGGTACACCGGCCACTCTGGATCTTTCGAGAAGCACAGTGGAAGCATTTTGTTTTAAGCTCTCAGAGAAATCTGCAAACGCATAGAACGCGCCGTGAGGCACAGGAGCCCATATGCCAGGCATCTCGTTGAGCGTCCCTACGAACAGGTTTCGCCTAACCCTGTACTGTTCCCGCATCTTTGAAACACAATCCTGTGGTCCTTTGAGCGCAGCCAACCCCGCGTACTGGGATATCGTGGAGGGCGAAAGACTGAGCGCCGAGCTAATGTTTTTCATTGCTCCCACAATTTCAGACGGGCCCGCTGCGTATCCGAGACGCCAACCTGTCATGGCGTATGTTTTTGAAAAACTGTTCACAGTCAAAGTGATATCTCTCGCCCCCGGCAGAGATGCGAGGCTAACATGACTGTAGCCGTCGAAGATGATGTTTTCGTATACTTCGTCCGAAATCATCAAGATACCTGTTCTTTCCGCGACTTCAACAAGTTTGGAGAGTAGCTTTCTGTCGAAAACCGAGCCAGTGGGGTTTCCGGGTGAGTTCACGATAATCGCTTTGGTTCTCTTCGTAACCAATGCTTCTATTTCGTCGGCATCTGGGAGGAAGCCCGTGTCCTTGTGCAGAATATATGGTTTGACAATTCCGCCGGCGGCTGCCACCATTGGCTCATAGTTTGGCCACGCCGGATCCGGGACAAGAATCTCTTCGCCTTCGTTCAAAACTGAGGCGACAGCGAGCGCCAGAGCACCAGTCCCCCCGTTAGTGGTGATCAGCTCGGTGTCGGGATCATAGCTCACACTGTTTTCACGTTTAAGCTTCTCTGAAATGGCTTCTCTAAGCTGAGCTATGCCGGCGGTCTGCGTGTAATGGGTTCTGTTTTCTTCCATGGCTTCGAGTGCGGCTTCGATTATATGTGATGGTGTTTTGAAATCTGGGTCGCCGGCTTGGAGGTTTATCACTTCGTTCAAGAGAGGGTCATCTGACATCGCCTTTATCTTCGACCGCGGCATACCTTTCGCGCGGTTTGAAACCATGTCTCCTATCCTGTTTCGCACAATGTCGTCTTCGTTTCCTGCATCTTAAGCTCTACATTTCTTTTTTCGACCACATCACATGGGTAAGCGGGTTTACCCGCTGCCTTGAGAACAGGGTTAACTGATTCGACATAAAGGTAAAAGCAGCCCTGCTTATCCTGCTTCAGGGTGCCCTCTGCTTGAAAGTTGCCATCGTTGGTCTGGGTGTTTCAGGCTCGTATCTTGCAGCGCTACTGAGTCAGACATCAGAGCATACGGTTCACGGATTTGATCTTCTTGAGAAACCTGATACAAAGTGTGCCTGGGGAGGTTCAAAGTACGAGCTAAGAAGACTCCTAAACGCAGTAGACGTGGATTTCGACGAGCTCATACTTTTCGAGGGCAGCAAAATGGATGTGGTTTTTGAAGACGGCGAATCCTTCACGGTGAATCTCAAAGGGCTGACCACATTCGACAAGAATCTGCTCGAAGAAAGAATCGCAGAGTCCGCACTGCGTCACGGCGCGGTCCTCAAACGCGGGCGAAAGGTGTTCTTGGACGAGCTTACGGCCTACGACGTTGTGGTGGATGCCACAGGAGTCTACAGGTCGCTTCTCCCAAGAATAGCTGGAGATATGATTTTTCCGAACCTCGAGTACAGAGTCCACTACTCTTCAAGCCCCCCGTTTCAGGACTTCGCCGTTTTCCCTTACAGTGGTCTGGGCGGCTATGGCTGGTTTTTTCCGCTAGGGGAACACGAAGCCCATGTTGGTGGAGGAGACAGGTTCCACAGACAGAGGCATTATGTTGACGGATTTATGGCAAAGCATGGTGGGAAAATAATTAGAACCATTGGGCGACCGGTGCGGATGGTTCCTCCGTCGATGGCGCAGCCTATCTCCTTCACAAGGAACGGCCTTCAAGTGGTAGGTGTAGGAGAATCCATCGGGGCGGTGTTTCCACTTCTGGGTGAAGGAATAATACCGGGCCTGCAGTCAGCGGAGCTGCTACGTCAGGTGTTCGGTGACAGAGGCGTAGACGTTCAGGAGTACACAAGACTTCTGGACAGAAAGTTCTTCTACTTCGAACCCGTGTTCAAGGCTATTCTCGCCAAGTGGAGTGGGGAATGGTCTACTCTCAGAAGTGCACCCTGGTTACTGCCGACTCTGGTCAGACTTAGCCGAATGGAGAAAAGATTCGGCTTCAGACTCAGCCTGTCTCAGCTTTTGGAACTGTTCGAGAAGACCTGAGCAGTCGTTCAAGGATCACGTCAGCTGCCTCTTTTAACGAGTCCACTTCGAAGTCAGGCTCAATGTTGAGGCGTCTGTTTTCAAGATAGGGTTTCAGGGCTCCTGGAACCCAGACTGTGGTTACTCCTGCTGCTCTGCCGGCTTCGACGTCGCTCGGCATGTTTCCCACATACACGGCTTCAGACGGGGCGACTCCGAGCCTGTGCAGTGCCAGAACTATCCCTTCCGGGGAAGGCTTGGTATGCCTTATCTCGCTTCTTGTAACAACTGTTTCAAACTCCTTTAGAAAAGGAAGCCTAGCCTCCAGCTTCCTGTACATCTTGGATGAAATGTCTGTGACTGCGCCAAGGGAAAGGCCTTCATCCTTAAGCCTAACCAGCACCGACTGGCACCCTGAAACCGGCTGAGCCCCGTGGGTTCTGAGATAATCCAACCAAACCAAGGTCTTGGCTGAAAACCTGAGCAAACGAATGTTGCTGCCGAAAACAGTCCGTAGCGACAGCAGAACCCGTAACTCGTACAGTGTCCGTGCGCTTCCAACCATGTCGAGCGCCCTGTTCAGAAGTTTGGTTTCGAGCTGTTCGGGATGCCGGTAGCCCATTTCCATAAGAATCTGTCTCACACCGAACTGTAGCCCCGAAGCCACGTCCAAAAGGGTGTCTTCAACATCGAATAAGACAACTTTCAGGGCCACTTGGCCGCCCCTTTCCAATCTAAGCCAGAAGCGTGCGCCCACTTAAAGAGTGCGCGGCCGCCAAAGCCGAGTCACACAAGACAGTGAAAAGCTGAAATACATTTTGCGCAAACCGGCTAGAGAATAACATGGCAAAGTATGACGGAGTTAAAGGTTACTTGCTGCTCGAAATCGAAAAGAAGCCAGAGGAAGTTACACTTGTGTTCAGAGACAACAGGTTCGTGTTCGTGACATCGGATGCCGCCGACCTGGTCGCAGACGACGACGGCGTTGAAGGCGCTGAACTTGAAACTGTTATAGAGGGAGCGGGGTCGATGGAATTCAAGTTTCGTAACGGCAAGAGTCTTCGCGTTAAATCACAGTCCGGTAGGCTGCAGTCAGACAGCATCCCCGAATAGTATTCCAACCAACCCGCATGCCGCATACACATCTTTAACCCAGAAAGGTTTTGAGTTCTAGGGCGAGCGCTGAGGCTGACACGGTTCTCGTGTTAAGTTTACATGATCTGTTCCAGTAGATGGGAAGCGTCCACAGGTCAAGGTTGTCGCCTGTCCCGGACATACGGGTGTACCAGTCCCAGACCCGCCTCAGTCTTCCTGAGTGGGCGCTGGAACCGTCTTGAAGCCTCAGGTTTTCGTCGAACACGAAGACGCAGGTGAGTTTGGACGGCAGCTTAGAGGCGAATGCGTTCAGCACAACCAAGTGGCCCAGGACATGCATCGAGTCCCATGTGAATCCACGTTCCACTTCGAACACCGCTTTGACTGAGCCCTGCTTGATCCAGGCTGCGTCGACCTGAAAGCGTTTGTTCATGATAGTGTACGATTTCTCAGGCACACACTCGTACCCTAGGCTTCTCCCAGCCTCTACAAGAAGTCTCTTAGCCTTCCGGTGAAAACCAGATTCTCTGCGACCCAATGGCTGCCGTGTTCGCTTACAGCGAAAGTATATTTATGTTGTTCAGAAAGTAATAGGTAAGCAACGTTAGCCCATCGGGTTGAGCTTGTCCGCTATCGCGTCGGCCACTGCTTGAGGTGACTTTACGTCTCTAAGCGCTTCCGCCTTTCCGCCTCCCATCATGCGCACGTCTCCTTCCCGGCTACGCGTAGCTACAAACACTGTTCCGCAGTTGAATCTTTTCGCCAGAAAACCCTGTGAAACCGCTACGTGAACAACATCAGAGTAACTAACGCTGCGGGGAGACCTGAAAGGAGACTTGATTGTGATTCCGTCGTCTGTGACAGAATATGTGTGCGAACGCTTGTAGAATGCATAAGAGCAGAGAAACACAGCGTACAAGGCGAGGAAAATCAGGTAGTTTCCGAAATTCGAGCTGTTTACGTCGAGTACAAGCGAGAAAAGAGCGACCGCTATGACGCCTTTTACGAAACTCTTTGAAACCACGGGCTTAAGGTTTAGGTTAGGATCGGTTGAGCTCATCCGTAAAGCCAGCACGCCGCTTTAACTGAGTTTACGTCAATCAACGAAGGCTCTTCCCTTTTACATCTATCCATGACGAACGGGCAGCGCGGGTGGTAGCGGCAGCCTGTGGGCAGGTTTATGAGGCTGGTGACTTCGCCGGTTGGCGGCTGCACTCCTTTAGCAGTTATAGAAGGCACAGATTTGAGGAGCGCCTGAGTATACGGGTGCTTGGGTTTGGTCATAACTTCCTGTGTTGGTCCGATTTCAACTATTTTACCAGCGTACATGACCGCTATTACGTCGGCTATGTATCTTGCGACGGCTATGTTGTGGGTTATGAAAAGGTAGGAGAACCCGTATCTGTTGTGGAGGCCTATGAGCAGGTTCAGAACTTGGGCCTGTACGCTTGCATCGAGAGCTGAGGTGGGTTCGTCGAGCACGATGAACTTGGGGTTGGAGACTATTGCTCTTGCGACAGCTATCCTCTGTCTTTGACCTCCTGAAACGTCGGCCGGTCTTCTACCCGCGAAAGTACTGTAATCCAGTCCCACCTCATTGAGCGCATTTCGAACGGCTTCCTTCACCTCATTCGAGTTCATTCTTAGCTTTGCAAGCGGTTCTGCCACAACGTCAGCGATACTCATCCTCGGATCCAAGCTTTCGGTGGGGTTCTGGAAGACCACCTGGATTTTTTTACGCATCAGGTCGACGCCTTTACCGGTTACCTCTTTATCCTCGAAGAAAATCTTCCCCGAGTCTGGTTTCTCCAAGGTGGCGAGCACGCGGCCCAAAGTGGTTTTACCGGAGCCGCTTTCACCAACCAGGGTCACAACCTGCTTTCGCTTAATCTCTATGTCTACATCGTCGACCGCTCTGACATAGAGAGGTTTAACCCTGAACAGTGTTTCCAGTAAACCGTGCTTCGTTGCCTGAAAATACTTTTTCAGCCCGGTAGCTCTGATGATTGTTTCTGAGTCAGCCATAGAGAAAACACCTTACCACTTTACCGTTAACCTGGACTTCCCTGGGAGATTCTCGGGAACAAACAGGCATCACGGAGGGGCAGCGAGGATGAAACCGGCATCCTGAAGGCGGATTCAACATGTTTGGCGGGGAACCTCTTATGGACACCAGTTGGCTTGTTCTACCTATCGCGGTCGGAATGCTGGCGATCAGAGCCTTGGCGTAGGGGTGGCTTGGAGACTTGATCACGTCGTCGGCTGAACCGATTTCGGAGAGTTCTCCCGCGTACATGACCATCATTTTGTCTGCGACGTTGTAGGCCACACTCATGTCGTGGGTAATGAACAGCACCGACATATCGTAGCTTTGTTTCAGGTCCTGAATCAGCTTCAGCACCTGGGCCTGAACGGTGACGTCCAGAGCAGACGTAGGTTCGTCCGCTATGAGAAGTTTCGGTCTCATGAGTAGGCCCATCGCTATGACGACGCGCTGAATCTGGCCTCCTGAAAGTTGAAACGGGTAGCGTTCGATGAGGAGCTCGGGGTCGCCCACACGTACTTCCCTTAGCTGAGTTATCGCCTCGTTATAGGCCACTTTTTCGTCGAACGTCTTATCGAGTCTCTGGTCGCGCACCCTTATTGCTTCAAGGAGCTGGGTACTTATCCTCTTAACCGGGTTCAGCGTGTTCAAAGGGTCTTGGAAAACCATGAACGCCCCTGTGCCCCGGACTTTACGCGCCTCCGACGCGCTCATCTTCGTAATGTCCTGGCCGTCAAGCACAACCGATCCATGACTGTACTCAGCGTTAAGCGGAAGCAGCCTTACACATGCCAGTCCAAGCGTCGACTTCCCTGAGCCGCTTTCACCCACAATGGATATACTAGTGGCTTTTGGAAGCGACAGGCTGACTTTGTTGAGGGCTTCGAGTCTACCGTATATCGTCTTGTAGACTACGCTAAGCTCCTTTATTTCAAGGAGCATCAGTAGGTCGCCCGTCCCCCAATCAAGTCCTGCATCCGGTCTCCTATAAGCGTGAAACACACTACCACAAGCATGATTGTAAGCCCGGGAATTATTGTCCACCACCAGTTTTGCGGAAAGTATGCGAGGCCGTCGGAAGACATGGCTCCCCATTCTGGCAGAGGAGGCTGTACGCCAAGCCCTATGAAGGCGAGGCTCGAGTATGTCAGTATAACGTTGCCGAAGTCGAGGCTTGCTATCGCTATGATCGGGTCTATGGCGTTGGGGAAAATGTGTCTGACCATTATCTTGAACGTGCCTACCCCGCTGAGCTTTGAGGCGTCTACATAAGCCCTTCCCTTTAGGGCGAGAGCCTGCCCTCTGAAGAACCTTGCGTACGTTGGCCACCAGATCACAAGAAGAGCGCCGAGCACTGCGTCGAAACCTGTTCCTATGAGAATGCTGAGAGCTATCGCGAGAACAAGTCCAGGGAAAGCAAGGAACGCATCGGTTATCCTCATCAGAAGTTCGTCGGCCCACCCACCCTTGTAGCCCGCTGATATCCCAACGAACATACCTATCACCACAGCAGAGGCCACAACGATGTAGGCTGCGAAGGCGTCCCTGGGAGCGGCGTACAGCAGGCGTGAGAGTATACTCTGGCCTTCAACGTTGGCGCCGAAAATGTATACTGGGAAACGATACATGGTGGGAGGCTTCAGGGAGTTGGAGAAGCTGAGCGTAAACGGGTTGCTTGGCAGAAGCATAATTCCAAGCGTACGGCTGTGCAGAACGTAGGCTGCAAGCTGAAACGACCCTTCAATCAGAGCCCACAGCGTAAATAAACCGATTATTCCTAGGCTTACCAGGGCAGGCTTGTCCTTTTTAAGGAAAGTGTAGTAGTATCTTATGCCTGTTACAGAAGCCTCTGAAACCGCGGGCTGAGTTGGCTCAACTATGGCAACCTTATAGCGCAGGAAACGTTTCACATACTCCTTCCAAGACACCATTTCTCTCACTATCCTACTCTTACACGCGGGTCCGCGATGCCGTAGAGGAGGTCTGCGACGAAGTTTGCAGCGATCACGGTCATACCTATTATCAGCGTAATTCCAAGTATGGACGGATAGTCGAGGTTGTAGAGCGCCTGAACGGTGAAGTATCCTATTCCGTGATAGTTGTAAATGTCCTCAACTATAACTGCACCACCCGTAGAGAAGCCAAATATCAGAGCTATCAAAGTGATTATCGGAATTATGCCGTTCCTGAACGCGGTTCCGTAAACCACCTGACGCTTGCCAAGACCCTTCATGTAAGCCAGCTTGACGTAATCCTTGTCGAGGGCGTCAACCATGCTTGCCCGCGTCAGCCTAGTTATGCTTCCAAAGCTTATCACTCCGATCGTGAGAGCCGGCAGAACCATATGGTGAACCAAGCTCACAAAATAGGTGTAGTGCCCTGTCAAAAGCGAGTCGATGAGTGGCGCACTGGTCAGTGCCCGTACAAGAGAAGACAGAGATCCCTGTAGCGGTTGGGGCAGTGCGC
Organism: Thermoprotei archaeon; assembly: GCA_038883995.1. Taxonomy (GTDB): domain Archaea; phylum Thermoproteota; class Thermoprotei_A; order Marsarchaeales; family Marsarchaeaceae; genus JAMDBQ01. The sequence continues at coordinate 12,556 of JAVZLA010000039.1, forward strand.
TGAGGTAAGGGTAGCCTGTTACCGGCGGAGGCGCAGTAAGCGTCGGGTTCACAAGCCCAGTTGAGGGCAGAAGGTTCAGGGTGTAAGCGAATAGCAGTTGCACCGAGACTCCAACAAGGAAGACTGGAGCAGACCATGTAGCAAGGTACAGGCCCTTAACAGTATAGTCCGCGGGATTCTTACGGTTCGCAGCCGCCACCGTGCCTGTGAACAGCCCTATGAGAACCGCTACTATGTCCCCTATTATAACCATTTCAAGCGTAACTGGCATATACCTTCCAATCACCTGTAAAACAGGCTCATGGTACAAGGTGTCAAGACCCCAGTTGCCGTGGAATATCCCAACAATATAGTTGACGAACTGCGTGGGGAGAGGGGCGTCCAAATGATACTGCCTTATCACCGCCTGCAGTTCACTTGGAGTCACACGTGGGCTGGGAGCATATATCCTAGCCAAGTCCTCCGGCGTGGGGGCGATAACGTGGATCAGGGCGAAAATCAGGAAAATAAGAAAAATAAGTGTGATAACCGCGTTCACAACTCTTCTCACAGTAAAGAGCAAGATGTTGTTTGCCACAATATCACTCTATCCAAACTTTAAAACTGAAGAAAAAAGGGGGGAGGGCGAGGTCAATAGTACATGGTGTCATAGAAGTAGCCGACTATGGCGTTGTAGACGAATCCCTTGACGTATGGCTGCACGAAGTAGTAGGTGTCCGGGTTTGGAAGCCACGCGTACGGCGCATAGTAGTAGGTGAAGTTGTACACATACTTCAGCTGCGCCAGCTGCTGAGCGGGGTTGGTTTCATATGATATGTTGTCCAGTATGGCGTTGATCTTAGGAACATTCATCCATGCGGCGACTGAGTCACCGGTTGTCCATGCTGCGTAAACTATCTGGTTGTAGGGGTCTGGCCAGTCAGGGCACCAGCCAAGATCAGTGTACTGTGGTGAGGTGCTAGCCTTAGTTGTCTCTTCGCTGTAAACCGTTGAAGTCACAGGTTGAACGGTGAACGGGATTCCCAGCGCCTTCATACCTGCCTCAATTATCTCTATCTGGACCTGGGTGCTTGCAGTTATCGGAGCAATCGCTTGGAATGTTTGAGCAGGGAACAGAGGCGCCTTCGGATTGCCCAGTACCGTGCCGTTGGGCATGACAACCTGGTAACCCATCTGCCACATACTCTTGTTCAGGTATTTCGCCGCAATGTTCAGGTTGAACGGATAGTTGGTGTGGTTTACTTGACTGAATTCAGGGAATGCTGGTGAAATTGGACCATAGTATTCCTCGCCGTATGGAGTGTTGTTGTAGGCGTACAGTTTATCCAGGATTTCGGTGTAGTTTATCGCGTGAACCAGAGCGTACCTGTAGTCGGTGTTGTTGGTCGGGAACCGCTGTGTGTTAAAGCCGAAGTAGAAGAAGCATGTGCTTGGGCCCTCGTTAACGAACACCTGGTTGAAAGTGTACTGACTCTTATAGTTGTAGGAGTCGTACATCTGTCCAAAGAACGGGATCGAAACATAGGATATCTGAGCTTTGTTTGTCGCGAAGTCTTCAACCCTGTCAGTGTGTGAAAGCGCGTAGTTGATGACTACGACTGGAATCTTTGCGGGTCCGATGCCCGGAGCATTCTTCACAATGTTGTTGTTATTCCAGTAGTACGGGTTTTTGACTAGTGTCACAGTCGACAGGGACGCGCCCACAGACTTGATCATGTAGGGTCCGGTTCCGGGTCCACCATTGTTGTCGAAGTAGCTGTTAACTGAGTTAGCTTGGACTCCGCCGTGAGCGTCAACGTATGCGGGGTCAACCACGGCACCCCACCAGCTTGCGATATCGGTCAGGAAATACGAGTAGTGAACCAGGAGGTTCATCTGTATAGTCATCGGCCCGGTGACAACGTAGGCTTGGTGCGGGTAGCTGATCAGCTTCTGGATTGTAGC